>NZ_RZTC01000093.1:0-25352 GCF_004023165.1 Mesorhizobium sp. M7A.F.Ca.MR.176.00.0.0
GACGAGGACGTTGCGCCCACCCCTCCCGACCAACCGCCGGTTGCCACGGAACCGCTGATCCCCGACCCGCCCGCCGCGACGCCGCGCTGGGGGCGAGGAAACACTTCCAGTTCGGACTGAACCGATTTGAGCCGCTTGCAGCGTATTGACGTGCAGGGTTGCCGCAACTACGGAAACGTCACCGCCGCAACCTAAGGCGGGCAAACACCAGAATTTCCATCCGGCCGGAATTCCATCCGGCCAAAATTCAGTCAGGAATGTCGGCTTTCGACAACTCAGAACGGGCGCAGGCTGTTATAGCGCGCCCAACTAGCGTGAAGAGGTGACAGGCAAATGAAGATCCTTGTGCCCGTGAAGCGGGTTGTGGATGCGAACGTCAAGGTTCGCGTGAAGGCTGATGGTTCGGCGGTGGAGCTCGCCAACGTCAAGATGGCGATGAACCCGTTTGACGAAATCGCGGTGGAAGAAGCAATCCGGCTGAAGGAAGCCGGCAAGGCTGAAGAAATCATCGTCGTCTCGATCGGCCCGCAGCAGGCGCAGGAAACACTGCGCACCGCGCTCGCCATGGGCGCCGACCGCGCCATCCTGGTCAAGACCGAGGAACAGACCGAGCCGCTCGGCGTCGCCAAGGTGCTGAAAGGCGTCGTCGACGCCGAGCAGCCCGGCCTCGTCATTCTCGGCAAGCAGGCCATCGACGACGACTCCAACCAGACCGGCCAGATGCTGGCGGCACTGCTTGGCTGGGCGCAGGGCACCTTCGCTTCCAAGATCGTGCTCGACGGCGACAAGGCCAAGGTGACGCGCGAAGTCGACGGCGGCCTGCAGACCGTGGAACTGAAGATGCCGGTGATCGTCACCGCCGACCTTCGCCTCAACCAGCCGCGCTATGCCTCGTTGCCCAACATCATGAAGGCCAAGAAGAAGCAGCTCGACGAGAAGACCCCGGCCGACTACGGCGCCGACGTCAAGCCGCGGCTGAAGATCATCAAGACCGAGGAGCCAAGCGGCCGCAAGGCAGGCGTCAAGGTCAAGAGCGTCACTGAGCTGGTCGACAAGCTCAAGAACGAAGCCGGCGTGTTGTAAGCGATCGGGAAAGGAACAGAAAAATGGCTATTCTCCTCATCGCAGAACACGACAACGCAACGCTTTCCGACCAGACCGCCAAGGCGCTGTCGGCGGCGCTGCAGATCGGCTCGGACGTGCATGTGCTGGTTGCCGGCAAAGGCGCCAAGCTGGCAGCCGACGCTGCCGCCAAGCTCAAGGGCGTGAGCAAGGTGCTGCTGGCCGAGGCAGACGAACTTGCCGAGCGCCTGGCCGAGCCGACGGCAGCACTGGTCGTATCGTTGGCAGGCGCTTACGACACCATCATCGCGCCGGCGACCTCGTCGGGCAAGAATGTTGCGCCGCGAGTCGCAGCGCTCCTCGATGTCGCGCAGGTGTCCGAGATCATCGAAGTCGTATCGCCCGACACCTTCAAGCGGCCGATCTATGCCGGCAACGCCATCCAGACGGTGCAGTCGAGCGACGCCAAGAAGGTGATCACGGTGCGCACGGCCTCGTTCCAGGCAGCCCCCGAGGGCGGCTCGGCGGCGGTCGAGACCGTCAAGGCCGCGGCCAATCCCGGCCTGTCCACCTTCGTCGAGAACAAGCTTTCCGAGACCGACCGTCCGGAGCTGACCTCGGCCAAGATCATCATCTCGGGTGGTCGTGCGCTGGGTTCGGCGGAGAAGTTCCAGGAGGTCATCCTGCCGGTCGCTGACAAGCTCGGTGCCGCCGTCGGCGCCTCCCGCGCCGCGGTCGATGCCGGCTATGCGCCGAACGACTGGCAGGTCGGCCAGACCGGCAAGGTGGTTGCCCCCGATCTTTACATCGCGGTCGGCATCTCCGGCGCCATCCAGCATCTCGCCGGCATGAAGGATTCGAAGGTCATCGTCGCCATCAACAAGGACGAGGAGGCGCCGATTTTCCAGGTTGCCGACTACGGCCTCGTCGGCGATCTCTTCGTCATTCTGCCGGAGCTGCAAAAGGCGCTTTGACGCTTTCTGCCAAAGCGTATTAAATGGTGAGGGTGGGGTAGACGAAGTCGCCCCGCCCTTTTAGTTTGCACCGCACAAAAAGCAGGCCGCAAAGGCGAAAAGCAATCCAGCAAAAGTGCGCAGCGGTTTTGCGTCCGGAATTGCGGTAAAAAAAGGTGGAGCGCTTTCGCAGTTCAAGCGGAAGGGCTCAGGACGGGATCGGTGTAATGAGCAAGATCGAGACGATCGGCATCATCGGCGCGGGCCAGATGGGCGGCGGCATCGCCCATGTCTCCGCGCTTTCGGGCTACAAGGTGCTGATCTACGATATTTCGCCCGACCGCATCGAGAAAGGCATCGCCACAATCAGCGGCAACATGGCCCGCCAGGTGGGGTCCGGCAAGCTCGACGAGAAGGTGCGCAACGACGCGATGGGCCGCATTTCGGCCGCGCCCGCGATGGCCGATCTTGCCGGCGCGGATCTGGTGATCGAGGCGGCGACAGAGGACGAGACGGTCAAGCGCAAGATCTACGCCCAGCTTTGTCCGCAGCTCAATCCCGAAGCCATCCTGGCGACCAACACCTCGTCGATCTCGATCACGCGGCTTGCCGCGCAGACCGACCGGCCTGAGCGGTTCATCGGCATACATTTCATGAACCCGGTGCCGCTGATGAAGCTGGTCGAGCTGGTGCGCGGCATCGCCACCGAGGACCAGACCTTCGAGGCGGCCAAGACCTATGTGAAGCAGCTCGACAAGACGATCACGGTCTCGGAGGATTTTCCGGCCTTCATCGTCAACCGCATCCTGTTGCCGATGATCAACGAGGCGATCTACACGCTCTATGAGGGTGTCGGCTCGGTCGACGCCATCGACACCGCCATGCGGCTCGGCGCCAACCATCCGATGGGGCCGCTGCAGTTGGCCGATTTCATCGGGCTCGATACCTGCCTGTCGATCATGCAGGTGCTGCATGACGGCCTGTCGGACTCCAAGTACCGCCCTTGCCCGCTGCTGGTGAAATATGTCGAGGCCGGCTGGCTCGGCCGCAAGACCGGGCGCGGCTTCTACGACTATCGTGGCGAGCATCCCGTTCCGACGCGCTGAGCGCATCGTCGACGCAAATCAGGGACAAGCCTTCGGATCGGCGGTTGACAGGCTCGATCAGGAGGCCGCCGCCAGCGGCTCTGTCCGGCCCTCCACGATCCGTGCGTCGGACGCCACGGAGACACAGCCGCGGCCGGCCGCCTTGGCCGCATAGCAGGCCGCATCGGCTCTCGCGATGATCTCGTCGACCTCGCCGCAATTGGCATTGATCGCAGCCAGTCCGATGCTGGCGCCGATCACGTGAGGACGGCCGTCCCAGGTGAAGTCCAGCCCGCCGATCGCATCGATGATGGAGCGTGCCGCGATCTTGGCGCCGGCTGCCGAACCCGATTTCAGAATGACCGCGAATTCGTCGCCGCCGAGGCGAGCGACGATATCGTCTGGACCAAGCACGCCGCGAATCGCCTCGGCAACCCGCTTCAGCAGCGCGTCTCCCGCCGCGTGTCCGCCGGTGTCGTTGACCAGTTTGAAGTGGTCGAGATCGATGAACATGAACTGATGTCCGGCGCCTCCGACCGACTTCGTCGTGTCGGCGGTGCCGTCCTTGCGCGCCTGGCCGACCAGGTCTTCCATGGCACGGATGAAGCTCGAGCGGTTGCCAAGGCCGGTCAGCGCATCGTGTGCCGCGGCGTGCGCCAGCTGGCGCTGCAGCGCGCGCGCATCGGTAAAGTCCTGGAAGACGATGACCAGCCCGCAGAATTCGTTCCGTTCGTTGATGATCGGCGACACCACCTGGCGGATGCTGCAGCGCGTGTCGTCGCGCCGGATCAGGACGGCGCGGCTGTTCTGGTCGGCGGGCGCATGAACGCCAACCGCGGGCCGGGTGACGCCGATCCTGTGCCCCGTCTCCTCGTCGACCGCCCAGTAGACATGGCCAAGCATCTTGCCGAGAGCCTCGCCGCCGGCAATCCCGGTCAGCTTTTCGGCGACCGGGTTCATGAAGGTGATACGGTTTGCGGCATCGGTGCAGATGACGGCATCGCCGATTGATTGCAGCGTCACCCTCAGCCGCTCCTTTTCGTCGGCAAGCATTGCCGCCGACACAGTAAGGCGCTCTTCGGCCTCCTTGCGGCGGGTGATGTCGGTCAGGCTGCCGATGGCCCTGATCAGCCGTCCATCCTCGTCGCGTTCGATGGCCTTGCCGCGGTCGAGTATCCACATCCAGTGGCCATCCTTGTGGCGCATCCTGAATTCGGCTTCAAAGAACGGTGTCTTGCCCTCGAGATGGGCGCGATCGGCTTCGGCGACAGTCTCGCGATCGTCGGGATGAATCATCGTCAGCCAGCGATCGGTGTCGCCATCGAGCTCGCCATCCGCATAGCCCAGCATCTTGACCCAGGTCGAGGAATAGGTCGTGCCCCCCTTGCGCATGTCGAGGTCCCAGACGCCTTGGCCGGCACCAGCCAGAGCAAAATTCCAACGCGTCTCCGCCTCGGCAATGCGCGCCTCGGCCTGCTTGCGCGCGTCGATGTTCTCGATTTGCGAGACGAGATAGAGCGGGCGGCCGCTGGTCTCATCGCGAATGACCGAACCGGCAAGATGGGCCCAGACGGGCGTTCCGTCCTTCCTGAGATAACGCTTCTCGAAGTGGAAGGAATTGACCGTGCCCGCCTTCAGATCGTCCATCGTCTCCCGCCCGATCAGCAGATCGTCGGGATGCGTGATCTGGAAGAAAGTCAGCGCCTCGATCTCTTCGCTTGTGTAGCCAAGCATGGCGGCGAAGGCCGGATTGGTTTGGCGGATGCGACCGTCGAGAGCGACAACCACGATGCCGATCGCCGAATCCTCCATGGCGCGGCGGAAGCGCAGCTCGCTCTCGGCGATCTGCTGGCGATCCCTGCTGATCCTGCGGATAGACAGGGCGGCGAGGAACAGCGCGCCCGCCGCCACCGCCACCGCGATCTGCAGGCAGAGCCTCAACGCTTCGGTGCCGAAATCCAGGCTCGACAGCAGGATCGAGGTCGCCAGCACGCCCAGGCCGGCGACGAGCAACGCCAGCCCTGCATGCCCAAGAGATTTTCGGCTGGTTAATCCTCGCCACATCACGATACGTGCCACCCCCGTGCGCAAACGCATGTTCTCGCATCAACCTTGGCGGATCGATTTTAAGGAAAGGTTGCGTCCGGCATGCCGGCGTGGTCGCTAACCGGCAAACAATTGCCGGCATGATTAAGGATCGGTGCACGGGTCCGCGATCGTTGCGAAACGCTACCAGCGTATGAAAAACCGTCCGCCGAGCGCACCGAGCAATGCGAGCGCTACGATCGCTGCCGTGTACCAGGTGGCGACGAAAAGCGGCGAGTCGTCGAAGCAGTGCGCGGCATAGAAGGTTGCCGCCAGCCCGCCGGCGAGCAGACCCGCCACCGCACCGGCAAGCACCGGCCGTGTCGGCGCGCCATAGCGCAGCATCCACAGGAAGATGGCAAGCGGGCCAATACCGATCAGCGGGATAAAGCCCATGCAGAGCATCATGTTGGAGCCGACCATCCGTGTACCCCACAGCGCCTCCGGCACCATGAAAAGCTCAAGAAGCACCGCCACGGCGACCAGCACGGGCGCCGCAGCCATCCAGGCCATTGCCCGGCCCGTCGAGGCGCCCGGCGTCGACAAGGCGCGGATCAGGGCGAAGGCGCTGACGGCCAGCACGATGGTGAAGACGAATTTGGAGAGGAAGCGCATCGTGTGAGCGGCCGCCACGAAGTCCGGGCGCGGGCCGATGGTCAGCAGGAATACGACGGTCGCGATCACCGCCCCCGCACCGGCGGCCAGCCACCAGGCCGACAGCAACGGGATTGCCTTGCTGCTTGCGTCGGCGTCCAGCGCCTTGATGAGATCATCCGTCCTCATGTCATTCCCGCCCGAACCGCCCCTGCCCGAATCGCTTGGCTATCGCGGCAAGTCCGCGATGCAGCGACACACGCACCGCCGTCTCGCTGATGCCGAACTTCGCCGCCGTCTCACCAATGGACCGCCCTTCCACCGACACGGCCGAGACCACGGAGCGCTGTGCCGGCGACAGGCTGTCCAATGCCCGGTTGATGTCTCGCTCGCTGACGGTCTCGGTTTCCGGCTCGGCGAACGTCTCGGCGATATCGTCGACATCGATCTCGATGCGCCGTCCTCGCCGCCGGAACGCATCGATCAGCTTGAAGCGGGCGATCGCGTAGATCCACGGCAACACCGGCGCATCCTGGCGCCAGGTATGTCGTTTTACATGAATGGCCAGCAAGGTTTCCTGCACGACATCCTCGGGATCGACCCCGCCCTGCACGATCTTGCGCCTGGCAAAACCGCGAACCAGCGCGGCAATCCGGTGCAGAAAGTCGGCGTAAGCCCTTTCATCTCCCGCGATCGCGGCCCGCATCAGCCGGGAAAGTTCGGCCTCGTCCTTGCCGCTCACAAGAGTTCACTCCCCCGAATTTCGCGTCTCGGCGCTGATTTGTTACGTGGCCGGCGAAATAATGTCCAAGCCAAACTATCGGCAAATCACGAAAGTTTGCGGCACACCGCGCGCCGATCGCCAGTGCGATATTGCCCCGCGCTCTTGTTCGAGAACTCAAGGCTTGGCGCCGAACATGGCGTCCCGGAAAGACCTGAAGCCCTTTCGAACGGTCAGCTTCATCCGTCTGCGACGGTACTTGTTTTTCAGGCGGCCCAAGATCTGGAGATGTGTCTCATCGATAACCGGAGTGGATAGGGGATCGTTAGCATATGGCAGCTGTGCCAAGGCATCTGCATGCATGTTGGCGTAAGGCAACGAATCGTATCTGTCGAAGGGTGTGGGCGGGTCGTTCAATACAGTGGGATTGGTGTTGATCTCGAAAACCTGGATACGACCATCGACAATGGTGTAGTCGATCCTGCCATATGAGATCCCCGCCTTCTCGAAAATCGGCATCAGCTCTACCGCATGCGGATTGTCGCGCACAAAGGCGGTATGCTCGACCCGATGTTGCCCCGACATACCGCCTCCCTGTACCTTTATGAACCACTCCTTGCTGGCGAAGCAGTGTTGCGCATAACTGCGCTCGCCGATCCGATATGCCGAGTATTTCCGGTAGCTGCCATCGGCACCAGCCTTTGCTCCAAACTCCACCACCATGGGGCGAACAAAATTCATCGTACCCAGGTTCGAGAGCGCCTCGCCGAGTTCCGCCGGCGATTGCAACAGCGGCGGCACTTTATAAGCGGCGCCCGTCTCGTCACGCAGAAAGACAGGGAAACGCATTCCCGCCGGCAGAATTTCGGGTCTGTATACATTGAAATCATTGATGCCGTCCGCGAACAGCATACGCAATAGATCGAAACGCTGAAGGCTTTTTCGGGGATGGTTGAGTTGAAACAGATCAGGCTGCTGCGACTTCATCCGCTGGCTGAGATTGGAGCATGCTTCAATCTCTGCTTCGCTCAGTCGGTCCAAATCCGTCCAAAGAACGGTGCCTCTGGAAATCTCAAGCAGATGCGCCCGTTCGTCATAGGGAACAAAGCGCACAGAACCCTGCAAATCCGTTCGAAAATAGAGTAGCAGGCTTGCCAGGGTATAGGCATGCAAGCGATGGCAAACATAGAAGATCATGAGACAACCCGCCCCTACTCATGCACTCATCAACAGCTGGTATCAGAAAATTATCGATTCGATATCGCAATTACGAGCCGCCTTTCGACGATGAAGATGATCGTATTTCAACAGCTTATGGCAGACGACGTTCCGGGCATGGCCGCGATGGAGGCCGCGGCCTGGGGAAGACTCGGTGCCAGCGAAAAAACAATTCACCACCGGCTTTCGCTCGGGCATACAATGATCCTGGCCATGGTTGAGAACCTTGTTGCCGGCGCGATCTGCTTCGTGGAAACCAGCCAAGATCCGCACGATACGGGAAGGTTCCCCAAGACCTTCTCCGCCTACTCTTCGCTTGCCAGGAGCCAACCTGCACGGTCACTCTACGTGTACAATCTTGGTGTGCGACCCGAATTCCGCGGCACCGACATGGCACGCCGCCTGTTGTCGCAAATGTCTGACTATGGACGGCAGGTCGGTGCGCGTTGGTTGGTCGGCGACGGACGTTGCCCGTCCTACGCGGGAGCACAGGACGAGTTGCCCGACAAGGTTCGGCCGGATCCGGAATTTCGTCGGACCATCGACGATTGGCATCGGACCGGTGTCATGCCTTCGGTGGAATCCATAACGAGGGATCCGCTACTGCGGTTCTATAACCGTGTTCTCCGGTGCGAATTTCTACATCTCGCGTCCGATTTTCTACCTGAAGACATGAGTTCCGGCGGATTTCGCGTTATCTTTGCTGTCGATCTTGCCCGATGACAGATCAGGCTGATCTATTTGACCCCATCGCCCATGGCAGCGATGCGTTTCCCGAATTCGCCCGTCGTCGGAGTTCAGGAGGCGCCAGTTGGGGCAAACCTCCTTATCCCGAGGTCGGTGAAGCCTTCTACGTGTTCAGCCATGCGCTTGTTTCCCAAGCCTTGAAACACCCACTGTTGCTGCAGGCACCGCCGGGCGCCTATCAGGAGGTCAGGCAAAAGATCAGCGCCAATCCGGCCCTGGACCTGTTGACCCGTTCCATGCTGCTGTCCGACCCGCCGCGGCACATGCGCCTGCGCCGCCCATTGGCTGGTTCGCTAAGCTTTTCCTCCTGCAACGGGCTATTCGACCGGCTTGCGGCCAAAGCGTCGGAACTTACGCAGGCAGCTGTACAAAAACCGGAGTTCGACGCGGTTCGTGATATAGGCCTGCCGCTAGCGTTTTCAGGCCTGGAACAGATCCTTGGTATCGACATGGACGATCCCTGGCGGATTGGCGCCGACGCACAGCTTATGGCCAACGCCCTGGAAATAAGGGCCGGCGGCGTAGACGAAGACGCAAACGATGCCTGCCGCCGGTTGGAGGCATGGGTATCCAGCGTGATAGAACACGGTACTGTGCGCCCAAACGGTATTTCAGCTCAGATGCTTGCCGAAGTCGAGGCTGGCCGCTGGCTGAGAGACGATGCCATTGCAAACATCGTATTCCTGCTCTTTGCCGGGCAGGCGACAGTCGTCGATACCTTCGGCAATGCGCTGGTCGCGCTTGCACGCTTCCCAGAACAGCTTTCGCTGCTTGAAGATGGGAAAGTCAGTTGGTTTTCAGCAGCCGAAGAGCTGCTCCGTTTTTGCGCTCCGGTTCACTATGCCGGAGCGCGCATCGCCGCGGAAGATATGCAATTTGGTGGCGCAACCATAAAAGCCGGGCAGGCCGTCGTACCCGTGCTGGCGAGCGCCAATCGAGACATTTCTGTTTTTCCGGCGGGCGACCGGTTGGATTTGGGTTCCGGCATTTCGTCGGCCCTTGCCTTTGGCACCGGACTGCATGCCTGTCTGGGTCAACACGTCGCCCGGTTAGAAATAGCTGTACTGCTGGAGGCCTTGTTCACGCAGGCCAAAGGCTGGTGCTTGGACCTTCCCAGGGTCGTCAGGCGGCATTCGTTGCTTTTCCACGGTCTGCAAGCCGCCCCATTCATCCGGCCCGCGGATCAACCATCGGTTTGAATTCGCACGCCATTCGCGTCCCTTCATACTTGGAATTGTGAGCCCGATATCAAGCGTTTGTGCTTCAGCGACCGATTGAAGCAGATCACCAATGTTGACTAAGCCTGTCAGGTATCGGTAGGTGAGCCGGTGCCAACCCGAACTTTAGGACAATGTCATGAAATATGCTCTTTCCACCCTCGCCGGCGCCACGGCGCTGGCAATCATGCTGATCGCCAGCCCGTCGATGGCCGAGGATGCCGGCATCATTGTCTATAACGCCCAGCACGAAAGCCTGACCAAGGCGTGGGCCGAAGGCTTCACCAAGGAAACGGGCATCAAGGTCACAGTGCGCAATGGCGGCGACAGCGACTTCTCCAATCAGATCGTCGCCGAGGGCACTGCTTCACCCGCAGACGTGTTCCTGACGGAAAACTCACCAGCCATGGCGCTGGTCGAGAGCGCCGGCCTGTTCGCGCCGGTCGATGCCGACACGTTGGCACAGGTTCCGCAGGACTATCAGCCGGCCAGCGGCAAATGGGTCGGCGTCGCCGCGCGCAGCACGGTCTTTGCCTATAACAAGACCAAGCTGACGGCCGACCAGCTGCCCAAGTCGATGCTTGACCTCGCCAATCCGAACTGGAAGGGCCGCTGGGCCGCCTCCCCGTCGGGCGCCGATTTCCAGGCCATCGTCAGCGCCCTGCTCCAGCTCAAGGGCGAAGCCGCTACCGCCGACTGGCTGAAGGCGATGAAAACCAATTTCACCGCCTACAAGGGCAACAGCACGGTGATGAAGGCGGTCAATGCCGGCGAGATCGAAGGCGGCGTCATCTATCACTATTACTACTTCGGCGATCAGGCCAAGACCGGCGAAAACAGCAAGAATGTCGAGCTGCACTATTTCAAGAACCAGGATCCGGGCGCCTTCGTCTCGATCTCCGGCGGCGGCGTGCTGGCCTCCAGCAAGCATCCCAAGGAAGCCCAGGCGTTCCTGAAATGGCTGACCGGCAAGGGCGGTCAGGACGTGCTGAAAACAGGCGACTCCTTCGAATACGCGGTCGGCAAGGGTGCGGACTCCAACCCGAAGCTGGTGCCACTCGCCGATCTGCAGGCGCCGAAGGTCGATGCCACGACGCTGAACTCCAAGAAGGTCACCGACCTGATGACGGCAGCCGGCTTGCTTTAGTTGCCATTCGTCCTAAAAGGACACCCGACCACGCTCCCGCGGGAATTCGCCTTCCGCGGGAGTGATTTTGTTTTTCGAGATGGCATTCGTCGATGACGACACGCTGTGTTCCCGACCGCGATCGCGGTCCTTCAATTGCTGCCGCTGGACGGCAACGGCACGGCGTCTGACCTGATGCAGTCCGCGGTCGATCTCGCGCGTTCGGGCCTGCCTTCGGGCACAGGCCGAAGGGCCCGGCGACGCGCACCGCTGTGGCTGGTCCTCGCCGCCATCTTCGTTGCGCTGCTGGCGCTGGTGCCGCTCGCCTTCATCATCTGGATCGCGGTGCAGACCGGCTGGGAAACCGTCTCGGCGCTGGTCTTCCGGCCGCGTGTCGGCGAGCTTCTGGTCAACACTGTCCTGCTGGTCGCGCTCTCGGTGCCGATCACCATCGTGCTGTCGGTTGCGCTGGCCTGGCTGACCGAGCGCAGCGACCTGCCGGGCGACCGGATCTGGTCCTGGCTGTGCGTGGCGCCGCTCGCCATCCCCGCCTTCGTCCACAGCTACGCCTGGATCACCATGGTGCCGGGACTGCACGGCCTGTGGGCCGGCGTGCTGGTTTCCGTTATCGCCTATTTCCCGTTCCTGTATCTGCCGGTGTCGGCGGCATTGCGCCGTCTCGATCCCGCCCTCGAGGACGCCGCCGCCGCACTCGGCCTTGGACCCCGACGCGTGTTCTGGCGGGTCGTGCTGCCGCAATTGCGGCTCGCCATCTGCGGCGGCTCACTGCTGGTCGGCCTGCATCTGCTGGCCGAGTACGGCCTCTATGTCTTCATCCGCTTCGACACCTTCACCACGGCGATCGTCGACCAGTTCCAATCGACCTTCAATGGACCGGCCGCCAACATGCTGGCCGGCGTGCTGGTCAGCTGCTGCTTCGTGCTGCTCGGCCTCGAAGTGCTGGTGCGCGGCGAGGAGCGCTATGCCCGCGTCGGCTCGGGTGCGGCGCGCCATCAGCAACGCGCAAGCCTCGGGCGCGCCACCATTCCGAGCCTGCTCTTGCTTGTCGTCACCACGCTTTTGGCGCTCGGCGTGCCGTTCGTCACCATCGGCGGCTGGCTTGTCGCCGGCGGCGCCGCTGTCTGGCGCCTGGACGAGATCGGCCTGGCGCTTGGGCAGACGCTGTTCCTGGCGCTCGCCGGCGCCTTGCTCGCCACCGTCGCCGCCATGCCGATGGCCTGGATCTCGATCCGCGCCCCGGGGCCATTGCAGCGCCTGCTGGAGGGCTGCAACTACATTGTCGGCTCGTTGCCGGGGGTTGTCATAGCGCTGGCGCTGGTCACCATCACGGTGCGCATCGCGCTGCCGCTCTACCAGACCCTGTTCACCATCCTGGTGGCCTATGCGCTGATGTTCCTGCCACGCGCGCTGGTCAGCTTGCGGGCATCTATCGCGCAGGCACCGGTCGAGCTCGAACGCGCCGCTTCCAGCCTCGGCCGCCCGCCGCTGCAGGCGCTGTGGTCGACGACGATCCGCCTGTCGGCGCCGGGTGCCGCGGCCGGCATGGCGCTGGTGGCGCTCGGCATCATGAACGAACTGACTGCCACCCAGATGCTGGCGCCGAACGGCACCCGCACGCTGGCGATGGCGTTCTGGTCCTACAGCGGCGAGATTGATTATGCCTCCGCGGCACCTTACGCCTTCATCATGGTGGCGATGTCGCTGCCCTTGACCTGGCTGCTCTATGTCCAGTCGAAACGGATGGCCGGACGATGAGCTTTCTCGAAATCGGCGGCCTGCACAAGCAGTACGGCCCGGTGGCCGCCCTTGCCGGCGTCGACCTGAACGTCGCCAGCGGCAGCCGCACGGCGATTGTCGGTCCTTCCGGCTGCGGCAAGACGACCCTGCTGCGGCTGATTGCCGGCTTCGAGGCGCCGGACCAGGGGCACATCACGCTCGACGGTACGATATTGGCCAATGGCGGCGCTGCGGTGCCGGCATATCGGCGAGGCATCGGCGTGGTGGCGCAGGATGGCGCCCTGTTTCCGCATCTGACCATTGGCGACAATATCGGTTTCGGCATGGGTCGCGGCGAGGACAAGCGCACCGAGCGCATCGTCGAGCTCGCCTATATCGTCGGGCTGGACAAGGCGATCCTCAAGCGCCGCCCGCACGAGCTCTCCGGCGGCCAGCAGCAGCGCGTGGCGCTGGCTCGCGCCATGGCGATGAAGCCCCGGCTGATGCTGCTCGACGAGCCGTTCTCGGCACTCGATACCGGCCTGCGCGCCTCGATGCGCAAGGCGGTGGCCGAGCTTCTGGAAGCTGCCGGCATCACTACCATCCTGGTGACGCACGACCAGGCCGAGGCGCTGTCCTTCGCCAGCCAGGTCGCGGTGATGCGCGACGGCAAGTTCTCGCAGATCGGCACGCCGCGCGAGCTCTATCTCAAGCCGAAGGACAGGATGATCGCCGAATTCCTTGGCGACGCCATCATCCTGCCGGCCAAGATATCGGATGGATTCGCCAACTCGCCCCTCGGCCGCATCGCGGTCGACACCAATGACAGCCGCGATATCGCCCGTATCATGCTTCGCCCGGAGCAGATCGCGCTGAAGAGAACGTCGCGCGAGGGCATGTCCGGCACCTCGGACATGCTGTTCGGCGAAGTGACGGAATCCGAATTCGCCGGCTCGATGTGCACGGTCGCGGTGCGGCTCTTGAACAATGCCGATCCGCCCGATGCGGCCGCGATCGGCAACACGCCGCTGGTCCTGCGCAAACCGGGCATGGACGCGCCGGCGGTCGGCGAGATCGTCCGGCTGACCGTATCGGGAAAGGCGCATGTCTTCGCCTGAACACCGTATGCTGGAGCAATTCTAGGAAACTGTGAAGCGGTTTTCCGTCTGGAATTGCGTCAAAACAAAGAGTTAGAGCAGCTCGCCGTTTCCGTGAAACGGTGAAACGCTCTGGGCATATCTTTTGGATTAGCCGACGCGCTTTCCTGTCTGATCGAACCAGTGCAGCTTTTCTGCCTTGGCAACCACGCGCAATTGGTTGCCAACCGTGGCGGTGGCGCGACCCGCGACACGCACGACGATACGGTTGCCGCCTGCCGCACAGTGAAGGAAACTTTCGGCGCCTACCGGTTCGACTGCCTCGACCAGCGCCGGCAGGACGAGGGCGCCGGGCGGCGCCTCCGCATTGAAGGTGACGTCGGCATCCTCGGGCCGAAAACCGAGGGTCGCAGCTCTTGCCTCCCGAGGTGCGAAAGCGATCGCCGTGCCGTCTGCGAGCACCGCGCCCGAGGCGCTTTCGGTCAGTGCCAGGAGATTCATCGGCGGCGCGCCAATGAAGGAAGCGACGAAGGTCGAGGCCGGCCTTTCATAGATGTCGAGCGGCGCCCCCATTTGCTCGACCAGTCCGCCGTTCATGACGACGAGGATGTCGGCCAACGTCATCGCCTCGAGCTGGTCATGCGTGACATAGACCGACGTGACGCCAAGCGAGCGTTGCAGGTTCTTTATCTCGACGCGCATCTGGCCACGCAATTTGGCATCGAGATTGGAGAGCGGCTCGTCGAACAGGAAAACCCTCGGGTTGCGCACAATGGCACGACCCATGGCGACACGCTGGCGCTGGCCGCCGGAAAGCTCGCGCGGGCGGCGGTCGAGCAGCGCCGAAAGTTCGAGTATTTTCGCCGTCGCGCGGACCCGGCTGTCGATCTCATCTTTCGGCGTGCCGCGGTTGCGCAGCCCATAGGCCATGTTGTCGTAGACTTTCATATGCGGATAGAGCGCATAGTTCTGGAACACCATGGCGATGTCCCGCTCGGTCGGACCGATTGAGTTTACGATCTTGCCGTCGATCGCAACTGTTCCCGAGGAGATGGTTTCGAGCCCGGCGATCATCCTGAGCAGCGTGGACTTGCCGCAGCCCGATGGGCCGACCAGCACGCAAAGCTGCCTGTCGGGAACTGCGATTGAAACGCCCTTCACGGCCTCGAAACCGCTGGGGTAGACCTTCTTCACATCCTTCAGATCGACGGTCGCCATCAGCTTCTCACTTTTCGGAATCGACCAGGCCGCGAACGAACCAGCGCTGCATCAGCACCACGACCAGGATCGGTGGCACGATGGCCAGCATCGCTGTGACCATGACCAGGTGCCATTGCGTGTCGGCATCGGCGAAGGAGACCATCTTTCTCAACGCGATAACGATCGTGTTCATGTTGCTGCTGTTGGTGACGAGCAACGGCCACAGATACTGTGTCCAGCCATAAATGAAGAGGATGACGAACAGCGCCGCGATGTTTGTCCGCGACAGCGGCAACAGGATATCGAAGAAGAAGCGCCACGGCCCCGCACCATCAACACGCGCCGCCTCCACCAGTTCACTTGGAATGGTCATGAAAAACTGTCGAAACAGCAATGTGGCGGTGGCGGAGGCGATCAGCGGGATAATCAGGCCGGCATAGGTGTCGATCATGCCGAGATCGACCATCACCTTGTAGGTCGGCAGGATGCGCACCTCGACGGGAAGCATCAAGGTGACGAAGATCAGCCAGAAGAAGGTCATGCGCAGCGGAAAGCGGAAAAATACGATCGCGTAGGCCGACAGGATCGAGATGAAGATCTTTCCCACCGCGATGCCGAGCGCCATGATCGTCGTGTTGAGCAGCAGCCTGCCGACGCTGACGCCGCCGATACGGCCGACACCGCCGAACAGCGCTTCGGTGTAATTGTTCCAGAACTGATCGCCGGGCAGGAGCGGCAATGGCGGCCTGAGGATCGTTTGCAGCGTCTGCGTCGAGGCAACGAACGTGTAGTAGATCGGGAAAGCAACGATCAATATGCCGAGGATCAGCACGGCGTGGGCGATGACGGTGCGGAGCGGTGACTGGCCGATCATCGCTCGCCCTCAGCCGTAATGGACTTTGCGTTCCACATAGCGGAACTGGATGGCCGTGAGCGAGATGACGATGACCATCAGGATGACCGACTGCGCCGCCGAGTCACCGAGGATCAGATTGACGAAGCCGTCATTGTAGACCTTGTAGACCAGCGTTTCAGTCGTCTTGCCCGGACCGCCCCCGGTGACGGCATGGACGATGCCGAACGTGTCGAACAGGGCATAGACGGTGTTGACGACCAGCAGGAAGAAGGTCGTCGGCGCAAGCAGCGGGAAGACGATGGTCCAGAATCGCTTGGTCTCGCCGGCGCCGTCCATGGCCGCCGCCTCGATCAAGGCTTTCGGCACCGCCTGCAGGCCGGCGACGAAGAACAGGAAATTGTAGCTGATCTGCTTCCAGGCAGCGGCGGACACCAGCAGGATCATGGCGTGGGTGCCGTTGAGCAGTGGATCCCAGGCGATGCCGAAACTTCTCAGCATGTAGGCCAGCGACCCGATCGACGGGTTGAAGAGGAACAGCCACAGCATACCGGCGATCGCCGGCGCCACCGCGTAGGGCCAGATCAAGAGCGTGCGGTAGAGACCTTTGCCGCGCACCACCTTCTCTGCCATGACCGCGAGCAAGAGCGCCACGCACATGGCAACGATGGCGGTCGCAAGGGAAAACACCACCGTGACCTTGATCGAGTTCAGGTAGGCCGGATCGGCAAGCACTTTCCTGAAATTGGCGAACCAGACGAACTTGGTCCTCAGTCCGAACGGATCCTGCCTGAGCATGGATTGGTAGAACGCCTGACCGGCCGGCCAGTAGAAAAACACGAGCGTGATGGCCAGTTGCGGCGCCACCAGCAGGTAGGGAAGGATCTTGTTGGGAAACACGACGCGAGGGGTCATGGAGCCACTCCGAGGTGATGAGGCGGGCGGCACGATGTGGCATCCCTCTTCGCCAAGATGGCTTTGATGAGCGTTTCGGATTGGGCTTCATCGACCGTTGGCGAAATCGCAAGCGACGGCAAAACTCCCCTCGCCGAGGGGAGATGCCTGGCAGGACAGGTGGATGCGCCGTAGAGCAAGGACCTGCGCTCGCTCTAATTCCCCAGCGCTTCCTTGATCGCCGCATTGCCACGCGTAACCGCATTGTCGAGCGCCTGCTGCGCGGTTTGCTGGCCGGCGAGCATCTTTTCGAACTCCTCGTTCTGGATATCGCGCACCTGCGGCAGGTTCGGCAGACGTACGCCCTTGGAATTGTCGGTTGGCGCCTTACCCGTCATCTGCAGGATCGGGGTCTCGCGACCGACGTTCTTGTCATAGAAACCGGACTTCTTGGTCGCTTCATAGGCGGCAAGCGTTACCGGCAGATAACCCGACTTCTGGTGCAGGTATTCTTGCACCTCGGTCTTCGACAGGTAGGCGAAGAAGGCCGCGACGCCCTTGTATTCCTCGTCGGATTTATCAGCGAAAACCCACAGGCTGGCGCCACCCGGCGTCGTGTTCTGCGGTGCGCCCTTGGCGTCGCTGTCATGGGGCAATTGGCCGATGCCGTAATTCATGCCGGACTTGACGATATCGCCAAGGCCGCCGGAGGATTCGGTCATGATCCCGCATTCGCCGGCGAGGAAGATCTGCTTGGCTTCGGAGGTGCGGCCGCCATATTTGAAAGTGCCGTCCTTGGCGAGGTCCGCCAGCGCCTGGAAGTGGTTGACGAAAATCGGCGCATTGATCTTGAGCTCGACATCGCCGCCGGCCAGACCGTTCTGCTGGGTGGCCCATGACACGTCATTCCAGGCCGCGAAATTCTCCAGATGGATCCAGGTCAGCCAGGTCGAGGTGTAGCCGCAGGCGGCCGCGCCGCTCGCCTTGATCTTCTTGGCGTCTTCCCACACCTCGTTCCAGGTCTTGGGCGGGCTGTCGACGTCGAGACCAGCCTTCTTGAAGATATCCTTGTTGTAATAAAGGATCGGCGAGGAGGAGTTGTAGGGGAAGGAGAGCATGGTGCCGTCCGGCTTCGAATAATAGCCGACTATGCCTGGCAGATACTGGCTCTTGTCGAAGGTCATTCCAGCGCTGGTCAACACATCGGCTGCCGGCTTGATTGCGCCTTCGGCTGCCATCATCACGCCGGTGCCGACGTCGAACACCTGCATAATGTCGGGCGCCTGGCCGGCACGGTAGGCGGCGATGCCGGCATTCAGCGTCTCGGGATACGTGCCTTTGAACACCGGAACAAGTTCATAGTCGCTCTGGCTGGCATTGAAATCTTTGGAGATCTTGTCGACAACTTCGGCATTGGCGCCAGTCATGGCGTGCCACCAACTGATCTGCGTGACAGCAAAAGCGGAGGTTGAGGAAAGCATCATAAAGGTAGCGGCAACACCGGCCGCGAAGCCGAAGGACTTCATGTTTCATCTCCCGTTTGTCATTGGCGAAAGGGGGCACTCCCGCAAAGGCAATATGTGTCGCTCGTGACAATCAGACAACGGTTTTGTTGCAGATCGACGAACTTCGCCCTTTACCCGACGCCACCCTCGCCTCCGCTTGGACGCATGGAAAGCCACACGGCTAGCCGGCTTAGCGAGACGACGAGCGCCAGGAACTGCCGTCGGAACTGCCAAGCTAGCTTTCGGGGTGGCAGCCTTGATTGCAGCCGCTGCAACCCGAAGAGACACGCCAAGGTTGCAGGCGACTTTATCGATCCCTCAACGGCAAAGCGCTACTCAATCCTGCTGCCCTGTTTATTTCCAAAGATCAGGTGAAATAAAATGCTGACGGTCTACAATTGTATCGTCAACGAACACGATCTGAGACTGGTCGCACTCGCCGCGCTGATCTGCGGAATTTCCTGTTTCTCTGCCGTCAACCTGCTTCATCACATAAGCCGCTCCACCGATCGGAACCGGCTTGCCTGGCTGATGATCGCGGCCACTTCGACCGGCTTCGGCATCTGGGCAACGCACTTCATCGCCATGCTCGCATTCACACCGGGCATACCCAGTGCTTACGATCCCGCACTTTCCGTGCTTTCGCTCGCTGCTTCGGTCACTCTGACGGCAGCCGGCATGTGGATCGCCACCTCGCGGAATGAGTTCGACTATCATCTCGTCGGCGGCGCCGTGCTGGGCGGCGGTATCGCGGCCATGCACTACATCGGTATGGCGGCGTTCGAGGTTCAGGGCCGCATCGAGTGGAACCTGTTGCTTGTCGCCGTTTCCCTTCTGGCCGGCGTAACGCTCGCGGCGCTGGCGCTGCGTGTCGTGCAGCGCCGTCCCTCCTTGAAGGCGACATCCGGCGGCGCGGTGCTGCTGACGCTGGCGATCTGCACCTTGCATTTCATCGGTATGGGTGCCGTCTCGATCTTCCCCGATCCCTCGATCGTCATATCCGAATACACGATCGAGCCGACCTCGCAGGCTTTTGCGGCCGCCGCCGCCACACTGGTGATCCTGGTTCTGTCGGCATCGGCGCTGTGGATCGATTTGCGCTTCCGTCGCCAGAAGCTCGAGGTAGACCGCATGCACGGTCTGGCCAATGCCGCCGTGGAGGGGCTGATCGTCTGCGACGGCCACCGCATCATCAGTGCCAATGACAGCATGGCGACATTGACGGGCATCGCAACAGCGACGCTGAACGGAATGCAGCTTGGCGATCTCTTCGGATCCGATATGTCGGGCTTCGGCGAACAGCCGCAGGAGGCCGAATTGAGCGGCCGCGATGGCACGAGCATTCCTGTCGAGCTGATCGCCAGGAGCATCGACTATTGTGGCAAGCCTCACAACGTGGTTGCGGTCCGCGACATTCGCGAGCGCAAGAAGGCGGAACAGGAGATCCTGCGGCTTGCCCATTTCGATCCATTGACCGGACTGGCCAATCGCCGCAGCTTTTCCGGCCGGCTGGAGACGGAAATTGCTGCGATAGGCCGGACCAGGAAAGGCGGCCAGCTTGCGCTTCTGCTGCTCGATCTCGACCGGTTCAAGGAGGTCAACGACCTGTATGGGCACGGCGCGGGCGACGCAATGCTGCAGAAGGTTGCGCACTGCGTTACCGGCATTCTTCGCCAAGGACAGATGGTGGCGCGGCTGGGCGGCGATGAGTTCGCCATCATCGCGCCGAACCTGACCGACCCGTTGGAGGCGGGCCGTATCGCCAACACCGTGCTGACCGCCATGCGCGAGGAAAACCGGCTTTCTGTCGGCGGCGGCCTTGTGTCGGCAAGCATCGGCATTGCGCTGTATCCATCGGATGCCGAAAACCAGGCCAGCCTGATAAGCCACGCCGATACGGCGCTCTACCGGGCCAAGACCGAAGGCAAGGACACCTACCGCTATTTCGAAGCTTCGATGGGGGCCGAGGCCCGCGACAAGCGCGTGATGGAGCACGAACTGCGCCAGGCGGTCGCACGCCAGGAGTTCTACCTCGTCTACCAGCCGCAGAAAGAGATCAGCAGCGGAAAGATGGTCGGCTTCGAAGCCCTGGTCCGCTGGCGGCATCCGACGCGCGGCGACGTCTCGCCGAGCATATTCATCCCGGTCGCCGAAGACAGCGGCGCCATTGGCCAGATTGGCGAATGGGTGCTGACGGCCGCCTGCGAGGAAGCCGCCCGCTGGGAAAATCCGCTGACGGTGGCCGTCAACGTTTCGGCGGTGCAGCTCCACAACACGAATTTCAGCCGCGAGGTCCACGAAACCTTGCTGAATTCCGGCCTGGCGCCCGGCAGGCTCGAGCTTGAGATCACCGAGACGGCGCTTGTCAAGGACATGCCGCGGGCATTGGCCACCTTGCGGCAGGTCAAGGCGCTAGGCGTGCGCGTCGCCATGGACGATTTTGGAACCGGCTATTCCTCGCTCTCCAACCTTCGCGCCTTTCCCTTCGACAAGATCAAGATCGATGGCTCATTCATCAAGTCCGTCGACAAGAACGGCCAGGTCGCGGCGATCGTGCGCGCCGTCCTGGGACTTGGACGCGGGCTCGGCCTGCCGGTTCTGGCGGAGGGTGTCGAGACGCTCGGCGAACTGAAGTTCCTGGACGCCGAAGCCTGCGAGATCGGCCAGGGCTACTATATCGGCAAGCCGGCTCTCATCGAGGAATTCGGCGATCTGACCGGCGTCGTCGCACCCGCTGTCGGCAGCAAACCCGCCAGCCTGCGCGACAGAAGCGTTCTGGCCTTCGCGCCCGCACCCGCGCTAGCCACACGCTAGACTACAGGCTCTCGGGCTTGAGTGCCGTCTCGACCAGCCGCCTGGCGTCCGGCCCCGACCATTCGGCCGGGCCGTTCATGTGGGCGATCAGGCAGCCCTCGCCGTCGATCAGCATGGTGACGGGAAGGCCTAGCGCCAAGCCGCGCTTCTTGAGGTCGTTGAACAGCGTCATCGTCGAATCCCGGTAATAGCCGAGCGTCGCGACGCCGGTATCGCTGAGGAACTTCTTCGGCTTCACATCGTCGCCGGCATCGACGTTGACGGCGACCACTTCAAAGGAGTCGCTGCCCTTTTCCTTCTGCAGCGCATCGAGCGCCGGCATTTCGGCACGGCACGGCGCGCACCATGTCGCCCACAGATTGAGCAGCACCGTCTTGCCGGCATGATCGGCAAGCGTCATCGGCTTGCCGTCCGGACCATTGAAGGCAAGGCTCTTCATGGATTGAGGCGGATCGGCCGGCAAAAGTGCCGCAACCTCACCGGTGGCCGACGCCGCGACTTTCTTGGCGCGGTCGCTCTTGGCCGCGCAAGTCACGTCGTCCCTGCTGTCACCCACGGCAGCTTGTGCCGGTGCATTGTTGCCAGACCGGCTCTCGCTGACATATACCGCGACCGCGCCCGCCAGCGCGCCCGCCACCAAGGCGGCGAGGATCAGGCGCGGGGCCGGGAAGAATCTACTACCGTCTGCCATTTTCTCAAAACTGCTCCGAAGCACGGGTTATAGCCATGAGCGACAAGAAAACCAGCAACCAGATGTGGGGCGGACGTTTTGCCTCGGGTCCGGCCGCGATCATGGAAGCGATCAACGCGTCTATCTCCTTCGACCGCAAACTCTATGCGCAGGACATCAAAGGCTCGATCGCCCATAGCGAGATGCTGGCGCAAACGGGCATTATTTCGGCGGCCGACCAAGAAAAAATCGCTGACGGGCTGAACACGATCCTGAAAGAGATCGAGGCCGGCAGCTTCGAGTTTTCGACACGGCTCGAAGACATCCACATGAACATCGAGGCGCGCCTCGCCGATCTGATCGGCCCGGCGGCCGGCCGGCTGCACACCGCCCGCTCGCGCAATGATCAAGTCGCGGTCGATTTGCGGCTGTGGGTCAAGGATGAATGCTTTCGCGTCGCCGAGGCGTTGAAAGGGCTGATCGAGGCGCTGCTGGAGCGGGCCGAGGAGCATGCCGCGACCGTGATGCCGGGCTTTACCCATATGCAGGCGGCCCAGCCGGTGACCTTCGGCCATCACTGCATGGCCTATGTCGAGATGTTTTCGCGCGACCTGTCGCGCGTGCGCGATGCGATCGAGCGGATGGATGAAAGCCCGCTCGGTGCCGCGGCCCTCGCCGGCACCAGCTTCCCGATCGACCGTCACCGGACCGCCAAGGCGCTCGGCTTCCGCGAGCCGATGCGCAATTCGCTCGACAGCGTCTCGGATCGCGATTTCGCGCTCGAGTTCCTCGGCGTGGCGGCGATCTGCGCCACGCATCTGTCACGGCTGGCCGAAGAGATCATCATCTGGTCGACGCCGCAGTTCGGCTTCGTCAGGCTGTCGGACTCGTTTTCCACCGGCTCCTCCATCATGCCGCAGAAGAAGAACCCCGATGCCGCCGAACTGGTGCGCGGCAAGACCGGCCGCGTCACCGGTCATCTGGTCGGCCTGCTGACGGTGATGAAGGGCATGCCTTTGACCTATGGCAAGGATATGCAGGAAGACAAGGAATCGGTGTTCGACGCCGCCGAGACGCTCGACCTGATGCTGGCGGCGATGACCGGCATGGTCTCGGACATGACGGTCAACGCTGCCGCAATGAAGAAGGCCGCCGGCTCCGGCCACGCGACAGCAACCGACCTTGCCGACTGGCTGGTGCGCACGCTCGGCCTGCCGTTCCGCGAGGCGCATCATGTCACCGGCCGGGCGGTGGCGCTGGCCGAAGACAGGAAGGTGGGGCTGGAGAAGCTTTCACTGGAGGATTTGCAGTCGATCAATTCCGGCATCACGGCCGACATATTTTCGGTGCTGGCGGTGCAGAACTCGGTCAAGAGCCGCACCAGTTTCGGCGGCACGGCGCCGTCGGAAGTGAGGAAGCAGATCCGTGCCTGGAAAAAGCGACTGGCGAAAGCGTAATGCCGGATATTGCGAGCAGTAATATCCCGGATATTGCGACGGGCAATATCTCGGGGTGCAATGCGCCGAGAACTCGGCTAAAAGCGGCGGCTGACAAACGTTTCGGACGGATGGATCGATGACCGGAAGCAGGATTTTGGTGACGCTGACGCTGCTGGTTGCGATCGCGGCCGTTTCGGCCTGCGGCAGGAGGGGCGCTCTCGACACGCCCTATGAGGCGGCCGTGCAGGCGCGCAAGGATGCCTCAAAGGCCCACCAGCCCGTGCCGCCGGAGCCGGAAAAACCGGTCAAGGACAAGAAATTCATCCTCGACCCGCTGATCTAGAGCCGACGAGAGCCGGGCCTTTCAACCCGATCTCATCGCGCCCCAACTTCCGGAACCACTCTCGTGAACCATTTCGACTACCGCGACGGCGTGCTCCATGCCGAGGACGTGGCGATCCCCGACATCGCCGCACAGATCGGCACGCCATTCTACTGCTATTCGACGGCGACCCTGACCAGGCACTACCGGGTGTTTGCCCAGTCCTTTGCAGGGCTGGACGCGCTGGTCTGCTACGCCATGAAGGCCAATTCCAACCAGGCCGTCCTGCGGACGCTGGCCAAGCTCGGCGCCGGCGCCGACGTGGTTTCGGAAGGTGAATTGCGCCGGGCGCTCGCCGCCGGCATTCCGGCCGGCAAGATCCTGTTTTCGGGCGTCGGCAAGACCGCGCGCGAAATGGACTTTGCCCTTGCTGCCGGCATCCTTTGCTTCAACGTCGAATCCGAGCCTGAACTCGAGCTGTTGTCGGCGCGAGCCACCGCCCTTGGCAAGGTGGCGTCGATCTCGCTGCGCATCAATCCCGACGTCGACGCCAAGACCCACAAGAAGATCTCCACCGGCAAGGCCGAGAACAAGTTCGGCATCCCGTGGCAGCGGGCGCGGCAGGTTTATGCCCGCGCGGCAAAGCTTCCCGGCATCAGGATCACCGGCATCGATACCCATATCGGCAGCCAGATCACCGAGCTGCAGCCCTTCGACGATGCCTTCGCCCTGCTTGTCGATCTCGTCGGCGCGCTGCGGGCGGACGGCCATGCCATCGAGCATATCGATGTCGGCGGCGGGCTCGGCATTCCCTACCGCATCGACAACAACCCGCCGCCGCTGCCCGACGCCTATGCCCAGATCGTCAGGAAGCATGTCACCAAGCTCGGGCTGAAGGTGATGTTCGAGCCTGGCCGGCTGATATCGGGCAATGCCGGCATCCTCGTCTCGGAAGTGATCTTCGTGAAGGAAGGCGACGCCAAGAACTTCCTCGTCGTTGATGCCGCCATGAACGATCTCATCCGGCCGACGCTCTACGACGCCTTCCACGACATCCGTCCGGTCGTGCAGCCGCCGGCCGACACGCCGCGCATGATGGTCGACGTGGTAGGCCCGGTCTGCGAGACCGGCGACTATATCGGCCTGGACCGCGATCTGCCCAGGCTGAAGGCCGGCGACCTGATTGCCGTCTCCACCGCCGGCGCCTATGGCGCGGTGCAGGCCGGCACCTACAACACCCGCCTGCTGGTGCCGGAGGTGCTGGTCGACGGCGACCGGTTCCACGTCGTGCGCCCACGCCCGACCTATGACGACCTGATCGGGCTGGATTCCATGCCCGACTGGCTTGCATAGAAGCGCCGGAAACACACCTACCCGTCATAGGGAGCAAGTCATGACGAACGGCATCACCGTCACACGCGAGCGCATTGCCGCGATGGAACCGCGCATCCGCCCCTATATCAGGCACACGCCGGTGCTGCGCGTCGACATGGCCGACTTCGACCAGCCGCCGCTGGCCGTCGACCTGAAGCTCGAATGCCTGCAGCATTCCGGCTCGTTCAAGGCGCGCGGCGCCTTCACCAATCTCTTGGAGCGTCCGGTTCCCGAGGCCGGTGTCGTCGCAGCATCGGGCGGCAACCATGGCGCGGCCGTCGCCTATGCCGCCATGCGGCTCGGCCACAAGGCGACCATCTTCGTTCCCGAAGTGAGCCCGCCAGCCAAACTGGAGCGAATCCGCTCCTACGGCGCCGAACTGATCGGCGGCGGCGCCCGCTACGCCGAGGCGCTGGCGGCCAGCGAACGGTTCGCCGAGGAGACCGGCGCCTTGCAGATCCATGCCTTCAACCAGGAGGAAACGCTCGTCGGCCAGGGCACGCTCGGGCTCGAAATCGAGAGCGATTTGCCTCGGATCGACATGCTGCTGGTCGCTGTCGGCGGCGGCGGCCTGATCGGCGGCATCGCTGCCTGGTTTGCCGGCCGCATCCGCATTATCGCCGTCGAGCCGGAAGGAGC
>NZ_RZTC01000094.1:0-24759 GCF_004023165.1 Mesorhizobium sp. M7A.F.Ca.MR.176.00.0.0
GGGCATCGGCGTCGAGCCGGTGTGGGCTTCCTTGCCTGTCAGCGTCACTTGCAGCCATTTAAGGCCCTGGCCATGGGTGACGACACCGATGTCGATATCTTCGTCCTCGAGGATCGGACCCTGTTCGATATGCAGTTCGAAGAAGGCGTGGATCTTGCGATCGCCGACCTTCTCGCTGCCTTTCCAGCCGATGCGCTCGAGCTCCTCACCGAATTTCTTGCCCTGCTTGTCGACATGCCCGTACACATCGGCCTGGTCGAGCACGCCGGCGAACACGCCGGACGCCATCATAGCCGGCGCAAAGCGCGAGCCCTCCTCGTTCGTCCAGTTGGTGACGACGATCGGATGTTTGGTCTTGATGCCGAGATCGTTGAGCGAGCGCACCACTTCAAGCCCGCCCAGCACGCCGAGCACGCCGTCGTACTTGCCGCCGGTCGGCTGCGTATCGAGATGGCTGCCGACATAGACCGGCGGCAGGCTGGGATCGGTGCCTTCGCGGCGGGCAAACATCGTGCCCATTTCATCGACGCCCATTTCGAGCCCGGCCGCATCGCACCAGCGCTTGAACAGATGCCGCCCTTCGCCGTCTTCGTCGGTCACGGTCTGGCGATTGTTGCCGCCGGCGATGCCGGGGCCAATCTTCGCCATCTCCATGATGGAATCCCACAAACGATCTGAATTGATTCGCAGATTCTCGCCGGGTGCGGCCATGCTCTAAAACCTCATCGATTGCGGGGCGCCGGCGTCCCCCTCCCCCTCGAGGGGAGGGTGGCCGCGAAGCGGTCGGGTGGGGTCGGCTGACATATGCTCAACCTTCCCCTTGACCATCTGCGCGACATGCCACGCGCTGTTTATGACATCGGGCTCGTCAACGCGAAAGACGTCAAACCCGAGCGAGCGCAAATAGGCATCGCGAACGGCATCGTGCCGCTTGCCCTTCTCGTGTTCGTGCAGATCACCATCGACCTCGACGATCAGCTTCACCGCGAGGCAAGCGAAGTCGACGATATAAGGCCCAATCGGGCACTGGCGGCGGAACTTGATGCCACCCGATTTCAGCTCGCGCAGTTCATACCACAGAAGGGATTCGCCCTTGGTCGCGTGAACTCGAAGCGCGCGCGCCTTCTGGCGCATTTCGAAGCTCACGCGGGTACGGGGCATCAGCAGGGACCTCGCAGCAAAAGATCAGGTCGGCGCACTGCCGCACCGACCCCACCCGACCGCTTCGCGGCCACCCTCCCCTCGAGGGGGAGGGATATCCGCGCCCAGTTCTTCAATCTATCGACCTCAGCACTTCGCGCACATGGTCGATCAATTCGTTGATCTGGCCCTTGGTGATGATCAGCGGCGGCGACAGCGCGATGATGTCGCCGGTGGTGCGGATCAGCGCGCCGCGCTCGAACGCCTTGACGAAGGCCGAGAAGGCCCGCTTGGTCGGCTGGCCGGCGATCGGCGCCAGCTCGATCGCACCGATCAGGCCGATGTTCCTGATATCGATGACGTTCGGCTCGCCCTTCAGCGAATGCAGCGCGTCTTCCCAGTACGGCGCCAGCTCCTCGCCGCGGGTTAGCAGGCCCTCTTCCTTGTAGGTGTCAAGCGTGCCGAGTGCGGCCGCGCAGGCAATCGGGTTGCCCGAATAGGTGTAGCCGTGGAAGAACTCGATCATGTGCTCGGGGCCGGTCATGAAGGCGTCGTGGATCTCCTTCTTGACGAACACCGCGCCCATCGGGATGACGCCGTTGGAGACGCCCTTGGCGGTGGTCATGATGTCGGGCGTCACACCGAAATAATCGGCGGCGAAAGGCGTGCCGAGACGGCCGAAACCGGTGATGACCTCGTCGAAGATCAACAGGATGCCGTGCTTGGTGCAGATTTCACGCAGCTTCTCGAGATAGCCCTTCGGCGGCAGGATGACGCCGGTGGAGCCTGCGACCGGTTCGACGATGACAGCGGCGATGGTCGAAGCGTCATGCAGGGCGACGATGCGCTCCAGTTCGTTGGCAAGTTCCGCGCCATACTCCGGTACGCCCTTGGTGAAGGCGTTCTTTTCCGGCAGATGCGTGTGCGGCATATGGTCGACGCCGCCGAGCAGCGTGCCGAACATCTTGCGGTTGGTGACAATGCCGCCGACCGAGATGCCGCCGAAATTGACGCCGTGATAGCCGCGCTCGCGGCCGATCAGCCGGGTGCGCGAGCCCTCGCCCTTCACACGATGATAGGCGATGGCCATCTTGAGCGCGGTCTCGACCGATTCCGAGCCGGAATTGGTGAAGAAGACATGGTCCATGCCCTTGGGCGCGAGGTCGACCAGGCGGTTGGCCAGTTCGAACACGATCGGGTGGCCCATCTGGAAGGCGGGCGCATAGTCGAGCTCGGCGGCCTGCTGCTGGATCGCCTCGGTGATCTTGGGACGGCAGTGGCCGGCATTGACGCACCACAGGCCGGCGGTGCCGTCGAGAACCTTGCGGCCGTCGCTGGTCGTGTAATGCATGTCCTTGGCGGACACCATCATGCGCGGCGCCTGCTTGAACTGCCGGTTTGCCGTGAACGGCATCCAGAATGCGCTGAGATCGTTCGGCGTGACTTTCAGCCGGTTGGACATGACCAGGACTTCCCCTTGTAATCTGTTTCGGTGCGCCCAACGCTTGGTCTTTGCCGCGTTTTCATGCTACGCAAATTTTTGACCGATTGGACAAACGTTAGCACCGCCCTGTCGGCGGTCAAGGGATTACTAGCGGAAATGCGGCACCTGAAGTGCGTTCCACAGGCTAGGGAAAAACTGGTCCAGAGAATTGGTCCAGATGACCCTCAACGCGAGGGCTGGCAACGGTGACCACGGACGCCCCTCGTCGCACCCGCATCCAGCAGGAAAAGCGCGAACTCATCCTGGAGGCGGCGCTCGAGGTTTTCTCGACCAACGGTTTTCGTGGCTCGACCATTGACCAGATCGCCGAAGCCGCCGGCATGTCGAAGCCGAACCTGCTCTATTATTTCCGCCGCAAGGAAGACATCCACGAGACGCTGATGCAGCGCCTGCTCGACACCTGGTTGGCGCCACTGCGCGAACTCGACGAC
Organism: Mesorhizobium sp. M7A.F.Ca.MR.176.00.0.0; assembly: GCF_004023165.1. Taxonomy (NCBI): domain Bacteria; kingdom Pseudomonadati; phylum Pseudomonadota; class Alphaproteobacteria; order Hyphomicrobiales; family Phyllobacteriaceae; genus Mesorhizobium; species Mesorhizobium sp. M7A.F.Ca.MR.176.00.0.0. Next base: position 3,076 of record NZ_RZTC01000094.1, read on the forward strand.
ATTGGCGATCCCCTGACCGAACTGCGCAGCTACATCAGGCGCAAGCTGGAGATGGCACGCGACTTTCCGCGCGAGAGCCGGCTGTTCGCCAACGAGATCCTGCAAGGCGCGCCGCGCATCATGCCGCTGCTGGCGGGCGAACTGAAAACGCTGGTCGACGAGAAGGCGACCGTCATCAAGGGCTGGATGCGCGCCGGCAAGATCGCCAAGACCGATCCGTGGCACCTGATCTTCTCGATCTGGGCGACGACGCAGCACTACGCCGATTTCGACGTCCAGGTCCGGGCCGTGCTCGGGCCGAACCGCGGCGGCGACGGCCGCTTCGAGGATGCGGCAAGGTTTCTCGAACAATTGTTCTTGGATGGGCTGAAGCCGAAGACCTGACGCTTCAGGCGCTGCGCCGCTCGGCCGGCAGCGCGTCCAGCAACGTCTGCAGCTTGGCGATCGAATTCTGCTCGGCGAGCGGCGTGTAGACGATCAGCTTCATGTCCGAGCCGTCGCCGATCGACAGGCTCATATGCTCGAAGGTCATGGCGCCCGCGCTCGGGTGCCGGACATGTTTCACCCCCGACAACCGGTGCGCGACGTCGCGCTGCGGCCACCAGGTGCGAAATTCGGGGCTCGAACCCGTCATCAACTCGATCAGCCGCTCGAAATCCGGATCGCCGACATAGCGCGCACTCGCCGCCCGGAACGAGGCCAGCACGGTGCGCGCCAGTTGCTCCCAGTCGACCAGCAGGCGCCGGTGGTGCGGGCTCGTGAACACCATGTGGACGATGTTGCGGGCGTCCCCCTCCAGCAAGCCATAGTCGCCGAACACCGCGACGGCAGCCGGGTTCCAGGCCAGCACATCCCAGCGCCGCCCGACAACATAGGCCGGCTGCAGCACCAGGCTCTGCAGCATGTGCAGCAAGGGGCCGTCGACTTTTTCCGGCGCCACGGCACGGCGCTCCGGCTGCTGGCGGTCGGCGAGGATGAACAGATGCTGTTTTTCGGCGGCGTCGAGGCGCAGAGCTTCGGCAAGTGCCGTCAGCACCTCGACCGAGGGCCTGACCTCCCGCCCCTGCTCCAGCCATGTGTACCAGGTGGTGCCGACACCGGCGATCATCGCCACCTCCTCGCGGCGCAAGCCCGGCGTACGCCGCCTGAGACCGGTGGCGATGCCGGTGGCCGAGGGCGTCAGCCTTTCGCGGCGCGAGCGCAGGAAGGCGCCGAGTTCGCGCCGGCGGCTGTCTTCAGCGGAGTGGTTTGGGGCCGCGTGGGGTTGGAACTCCATGCGCCCAGTATAGCAGTATTGATACCAGGATAAAGTTTGAACTGTTTGGCCCGCGCCAACTGTCCCATCTTCGGTTCAGAGCAACAGAACGGAGGCTCTGAACATGGAACTCAAAGACAAGACAATCCTCATCACCGGCTCGACCGATGGCGTCGGCCGCGTCGTCGCGCAACGGCTCGGCGCCGCGGGCGCCCGTGTGCTGGTGCATGGCCGCGATGCAACGCGCGGCAAGGCCGTTGTCACCGAGATCGAAGCGGCCGGCGGCAGGGCGGAGCTTCTGGTCGCCGACCTCTCGTCGCTGGCCGAAGTGCGCCGGCTTGCCGGAGCCGTGCGCGCCCGGACGGATCGGCTCGACATCCTCGTCAACAATGCCGGAATCGGCACAGCGGGCCAAGGTGCCAAAAGGCAGGTCAGCGCCGACGGCTACGAACTGCGCTTCGCGGTCAACTACCTCGCCGGTTTCCTACTGACATCGGAGCTTCTGCCGTTGCTGAAGGCGAGTGCGCCGGCCCGCATCGTCAATGTCGCCTCGGCGGGGCAGCAGGCGATCGATTTCAGCGATGTCATGCTGACCCGCTCCTATGACGGCGTGCGTGCCTATTGCCAGAGCAAGCTGGCGCAGATCCTGTTCACCGTCGACCTTGCGGAGCAGCTGAAAGGCACCGGCGTCACCGTCAACGCGCTGCATCCGGCGAGCTATATGAACACCACCATGGTCTGGCAAGCAGGCGTGACGCCGTGGAGCTCGGTCGAGACCGGTGCCGAGGCCATCCTCAACCTCGCCGCCTCACCCGCGCTCGACGGGAAAAGCGGCCTCTATTTCGACGGCCTGCGGGAATCCCGTGCCGATACCCAGGCCTATGACGCCAAGGCAAGGCAACGTCTGCGAGCCTTGAGCCTTGATCTCATCGGCACGGCCTCCCCCACATCGAAGGAAGACCATTCATGACCAAGACAATCGAACACACCGTCATCATCGGCGGCTCGTCCGGCATCGGCCTGGCGACGGCGCGAAAACTGCTTGGCCCGGGCATGAAGGTGACCATCACCGGGCGCAACGAGGACAAACTGAAGAGCGCTTGGAAAAGCCTTGGCAGCGCTGCCGGGAAGGTTGCGTTCGACGCCGCGAAGCCGGATGAGGTCCGCCAGTTCTTCGAGAGCCTCGGACCTTTCGACCATCTGGTGCTGGCGGCCAGCGGCGGCAAGGGCCTTGGCCCCTTCCCGACGCTTGACCTGAGCGACATCGGCTGCGGCGTCGAGGAAAAGGTCCGCCCGCAGCTGTCCTGCCTGCAGGCCGCCTTGCCGACACTCAACAAGGCCGGATCGGTGACCTTCATCTCGGCCGTGTCGGCGCAGCTCGCGACGCCCGGCGTCGCCGGTATCGCCGCCATCAACGGCATGCTGTTGACTGTGGTGCCGATCCTGGCCCTGGAACTGAAGCCGCTGCGCGTCAATGTCGTGGCGCCGGGCGTCATCGACACGCCCTGGTGGGATTTTCTGGCCGAAGAGCAGAGGCAAACGATCTTTGCCGACTATGCCGGCAAGACCCCGGTCGGCCGCGTCGGTCGGGCCGAAGACGTGGCCGACGCAATCGCCTTCCTCGTCTCCAACGGCTTCATGACCGGCCAGGTGCTGACCTGCGATGGCGGACTGCGATTTGCGGCATAGGAACAGCGACTATCGGGCTCCAACGGGACGTTAATTGGCCTTCTTTGGAACGCGGTCGTTCTCGTCCGCGGGCCTGTCGCCTGCCGGTTTTGCCGAAACAGGCTTTTCCGGCACATGGGAATAGTCAGATGTATCCGCCCCATACATCTTGTTGTCGATCGCCTCTTGCCAGCTGTAGTCCGCGTCGGATGGTGAAACGTCGGCAATCTCATGGCGGGAGGAGCGAGCGTGAAGCCAGTTCGGGGTGATCTCTCGAACCAATTGTGCAAAGCGTCCCATCGAAACCGTTCCTTTCCTTGTCCTTTCCAGGAGGCGCGATCACGGTTGCGTCGGCTGGACCTAGAGTTGACCTCTCAGCCAGGCCAGCGTCTCGGCAACGCCGGCCAGCCCGTACTGCGCGGTGGTTTGCGCCGGTGGTTTGACCCGTATCGATATGCCGCCGGCATCATTGATCGTTTCGAAGCCGTTTTCGTCCGACGTGTCGTCGCCCAGGAAGACCGGGCGGCGACCTGCGAATGGCGCAATCTCCATGAAACGCCGGATCGCGGCACCCTTGGCCGCCTCCAGCGGCAGCAATTCCACGCCGGCGTTGCCGGCAACCACCCGGTAGCCCTTTGGCAGGCCGGCCAGCGCCTGCTCGACAAGCTGCGTCGCGCGCGGAAGCAGATGCGGGGCGGCGCGCGTGTGGATGGCCAGCACCCGTCCCTTGCGCTCGATATAGGCCCCGCGACCGAGCTCGGCCTCGATCTCGTCGGCAAGGGCTGCGATATCCGCCGGCTCGTCCGCGATTTCGACGTCGTCGTCCGGCAGGAGCCGATGTTCCAGGCCATAGAGCCCGGCGGCGCGTAGTTTCAAAGGCTGAAACAGATGGTCGACGGCCGAAACGGACCGGCCCGTGATGAACGCCAACGCCCCGTTCAGCTTGCGGTCCAGGCCTTGCAGCAAGGAGCGAAGCTCGTCGCTGACCGAGACTGCGTCCGGGTGCTCGGCATGTTCCAGCAACGTGCCGTCGATGTCGAGGAACAATGCCCATTCGCCGGCCAGCACAGGCTGCGGTTTCTCCATGACGGCCTGCGGCTTTTGCAGGGTCTCGCCAATCATCTTCTGCAGCGTATCGCTCATGACATCGCCATCCGTCTGCGCTCAAAGATGGAGACGACATTGTCGACGCTGGGCGGCGGGTCGCCGGCGGCACCGGTTACCCGATCGAGGTCTCCGCGCTTGCGCAAACGTGCCGCATCCAGAAGCATGCTGCCGGCCCAGCGATAGACGTTGTTGTTGCGGATCGTCTCGCGCATGGGTCGCATGCGCTCGCGCTGTTCTTCGGGCGCCATGGTCAATGCCTGCAACAGCGCTCCGCTCATCATGGCGGCATCGTAAGGGTTAACGATCAGCGCCTCCAGCAATTCGCGCGAGGCGCCGGCGAAGGTGCTGAGCATCAAAACGCCCTGCTCGTCGTCGCGCGCGGCGACGAATTCCTTGGCGACGAGGTTCATGCCGTCATGCAGGCTGGTGACCATGCATATGTCGGCGGCCCGATAGATCTCGTAGACCTGTTCTTGCGAGTGATGCTCGGCCACCATGATCACTGGCCTGTAGCCCTCGCTGCCATAACGCCGGTTGAGCTCTTCGGCATAACGGTGGCACTCGTCATGGAGCAATTTGTAGGCCGGCAGCGTGCCGCGGCTGGGTGCCGCGACCTGCAGGAAGACCAGTTTTCCGATCCATTCAGGCTGTCGCTTGAACAATTCGTTCAAAGCGTGAAACCGATCAAGAATGCCTTTGGTGTAATCGAGGCGCTCGACTCCGACGGCAAGCTTCACATCCGCTTTGAGACCGAACCTCTCGCGCATGCGAGCGCGGCAATCGTCGACATCGGGAAGTTTCGCCAGCAGGTCCGCCGGCCATTCTATCGAGATCGGATAGGCGTGCACCAATGTGGTCCGTCCGCCGTAGGAGATGGCCGCATCGGCCCGCTCGATGCGGCTTTCCAGGAAGCGATCGACGCTTTCGGTGAAATTGTTGGCATGAAACTGGGTGTGGAAGCCGATGATCGAGCTGCCGAGCAGCCCTTCGAGGATGCGTTCACGCCAGGGACAGATGCTGTACACTTCCGAATTCGGCCACGGGATATGCCAGAAAGTGATGACGATCGCCTCCGGCAGGCGCTCGCGGATCATGCGCGGCAGCAGCGCGAAATGATAGTCCTGGACCAGCACGATCGGCCGCTCGTTGCGGGCCTCGGCAACCACCGTATCGGCAAACTTGCGGTTGACGGCTTCATAGGCAGCCCAGTCGGAGGCGCGAAAAATCGGCCGGGTGAAGGCGATATGGCAAAGCGGCCAAAGGCCCTCATTGGCGAAACCGAGATAATAGCCCTGGTGCTCTTCCTCCGTCAGCCAGACTCGGCGCAGCGTGTAGGACGGGTTGCCAGGCGGCACCTGCACACGATCGTGGTTGTCGACGGTGAGGCGGTCCGCCGTTCCGCCGCCATAGGCGATCCAGGTGCCGGCACAGGCGCGGGTAATGGGCTCGAGCGCCGACACCAGTCCGCTGGCCGGGACGAGCAACTCGACGCCGTCGCCCTTCACATTGTGGATGTACGGTTCGCGATTGGACACCACGATGACCTGCGCATCGGGCAGATCGTCGGCCAGGATCTTGCGCAATGTTTCGGGCGACCAGGTCACCAGCGCGGCATCGGCCGATTGGCCATTCTTTTCGAACTCCCGTATCACCTTGCGCGCGGCTTCCGCGGCCACATCTTCGCCTGCCGTATGTGCGACCGCGGGTGGATGACGGCGACGGTGCCGCGATATGGAGAGGAAAACGGCAAGAGCGGAAAAACCGAGGCTCGCGAAGATCAGAACCCAGAGCAGGTCCGCACCGTAGTTTGTCATTGAATGTCAACTCACCCCGGCCGTCGGCGACCGTTTGTTCGTGTTCCCGTTTGAAATGGTCCGCCGACCACGTGGTCAGCGTTCGGACCTATTTTTGCAACGCACAAAGCTCGGATCGGTTCCGGCAATTTTGTTCGGATCATGTCCTTACGATGAGCGGCACCAGCCCTTCATGGCGGTCGGCAAGGAAAGCGACGACCCGGTCACCGACGCGCTGGAAGGTGAGATCGACGACCCGGTCGCCGACGCCCAGGTGCCGCAGTGTCAGCGTATCGATGCCGATCGGCAGTCTCGGGCGGGTGACGCGGATTTCGCCATCCCAGCCGTCGATCTCCAGGCCAAGGCAGGCCTGCATCAGCATGAAGGCGGATCCCGCCGACCACGCTTGCGGCAGGCAAGCGACGGGATAGGCGATGGGTGCTTCGCCCGGCGCGCGTGTAAACCCGCAGAACAGTTCGGGCAGCCGCATGTTGAAATGGACCGCGGATTCGAATGTGCCGCTCATCAGGCGAACCACGCTTTCACGCTCGCCATAATGCGCCAGGCCGGCACCGCATATGGCGGTGTCGTGCGGCCAGATCGAGCCATTGTGGTACGACATCGGGTTAAAGAACACCGCATCGTCGGCAAGCGTCCTCAGCCCCCAGCCGGAATGGAAGGAGGCGGAAAGCAGCTGGTCGGCGACCATCTGGGCCCGCGCCGGCTCAGGCAATCCGACAAAGAGCAGATGCCCGGCATTCGAGGTCCGCACCTTGCAGGGCTCGCCGGCACCGTCGATCGCGAGGGCATAAAAGCCGAGATCGTCAAGCCAGAAATCGCGTTCCACCGCCACCCGCATCGCCTCGGCGCGGTCCTCCCAGTGATCGGCTTTGTCGTCCTCGCCACGGCGGCGGGCAAGCTTGGCCAGCCCGCGGAAGGCGGCAAAGACATAGCCCTGCACTTCGACCAGGGCTATCGGGCCCTTGGGAATGCGGCCATCGGCATGGAAGACCGAATCGAAACTGTCCTTCCATCCCTGGTTTGCGAGGCCGGACTCGGCCGCTCGCTGGTAAGTCACGAATCCGGTCTCCTGGCCCGCCTCCTCCGTCCATTCGGCCGCCGCGCACAGCGAAGGCCACAGGCCGTCGATGAACGCCATGTCACCGGTACGATCGGCGTAGGCGCAAGCAAGATAGATGTAGAGCGGTGTCGTATCGACGCCACCGTAGTAGCGGCCGAAGGGAAGCTCCCGCAGCGCCACCATTTCGCCTTTGCGGGTCTCGTGCATGATCTTGCCCGGCTGCGAATCGCTGAACGGCGAGGTCTCGGTCGCCTGATGCTGGGCCAGAAAGGCCAACACGCCCCGCGCCAGGCCGGGATTGAGCCACAGCATCTGCAGCGCCGAGATGACGCCGTCACGACCGAACGCCGTCGAGAACCAGGGGATGCCGGCATAGGGATAGGGGCCGGTCGCCAGTTCGGTAGTCAGCAGCGCGACGTCGGCGCGGGCGCGCTCGACCCAGTCGTTGAAGACGCGGCCGGAGCTGCGCACCGTCGCGCCATGACGACGTTTGGCCCGCATGCCAAAGCGGGCGCGTGCGGCAGCGGCGCGGAACCGGTCGCGGTCGGGCTTGTCGGCCACCTCGGGACCGACCTCGACATAGAGCACCTTCCTGCTGCGCTTGGTCACGGCGATCAGGAAATCGGCACGGTTGGCTGTCAGTTGGTCCGGCGCCTGCGAGAACGATATCGCAGAGAGGCGGGCCAGGCCATCGAGCCCGTCATAGCGCAGCAGGACCGACGTCGCGTCTGTTTCGGCGGCATGGGCCAGCCCGCGCTTCAGCCGTGTCGACCCCCGCACTTCGAACATGTCGCGGAAATCGGCGGAATAGTGCAGGGAAACGTTGATCGTCGAATGTTCCCGGCTGTAATTGGAAAGCGTGATGCGTTCGAACAGCCTGTCCTGCCAGAGCAGTCTGACGCGTTCGATGTGGATGGCTCCCTGCGGGATGTCGCGTCCGCCGGCGCTCTGTATCGGCAGATTGGTCAAATTGGTGGTGAACAGCACATTGTCCTGGCTGAGCGAGGCGCCGAGCAGCGATGTCTGCCTGCCGCCGACGGTCAGCCGGAACTCGGAAAGAACCCGTGTGTCGTCGCGAAAGAAACCGTCGCCGGCTCCACGTATGTCGCCATAGGCGTCGGCAACCGCGAAGCAATCGCCCTGCTTGAGCGCAAACAGCCGATGCGGCTCGCGAGGGGCGGTGGCGTCGAGCGATGCAAGCGCAACCGCGGGATCGAGCTGGCGCTCATCGAGTTGGGCCATTCGTCAAAGATCCCTGTTGTTTCGTTGTCGTGGCTCGAGCACGTCGTTGCTCAAGACGCCTTCGCCTCGGTCGGCACGCCGATCAGGCGTGCATAGGCGGCCAGATAGTCGCCGGCCATTCTTCGAGCGGAAAAACGCTTTTCAAAAACGGCCCTCACCTTGCGCCTGTCGAGTTGCAGCAAATCAGGCACCGCGGCGACCGCGCCATCCATCGTGTCAGCGATGAAACCGGTGACGCCTTGATCGATGATCTCGGACAGCGCACCGCAATTCCAGGCGATCACCGGCGTACCGCAAGCCATGGCCTCGATGGCGGCGAGCCCGAACGGCTCCGGCCAGTCGATCGGGAACAGCAGGCCGGCCGCCTTGCCGAGAAATTCCGCCTTCTGGTCCTCCTCGATCTCGCCGACATAGACGATGCGATCGCCGTCGATCAACGGTTCGACCACCTCGTGGAAATAGGCGCGGTCGTCGTCGCCGATCTTTGCCGCAAGCTTCAGCTTGAGCCCCGACCGCAAGGCGATCTCGATGGCGCGGTCCGGGCGCTTGTCGCGTGAGAACCGGCCGAGGAAGGCAAGGTAGGGTTCTTCCGCCGTCGTCTCGAAAGTCGGTTCGTAGAGAGTGGTCGGCAGCCCGTGATGGATCGTCGCCAGCCAATTGGCCTTGGCAAGGCCCGCCTTCTGGCTGTGCGAAATGGAAATCAGGGGAAAACGCGGAAACCGTTCATAGGCCGGCGCCAGGTCCACATAATCCAGCCTGCCATGCGGCGTCGTCACCGTGCGGTCGGCGAGATCCTCGAAGAAGGAAAAGTGCAGGAAATGGCTGAGGTGGAAGTGGATGACATCGAACTCCGACGCCCGGTCCCTCACCTGCGCAAGCATCGAAAGATGCGCAGCGATCTCGGACTTGAGCGGACGCGGATCGAGGCGCAGCGCGCGTTCCCGGCTGGCTACCAGCGTCGCGGAAGTCTGGCTGTCGCCACTGGCGAACAGCGTCACCTCATGGCCCAGATCGACCAGCGCTTCGGTTAGATACGAGACGATGCGCTCGGTGCCGCCATAGAGCCTTGGCGGCACCGATTCATAAAGCGGCGCGACATGGGCGATTTTCATATTCCATCCTGGATGCTGGGCATGCAGGTGTGAAATGCGTCAACGCCTCGATTGGTTCCGATTTTATGATCGAGCCGTCGGCACCAGAGGCCGCAGTCGGCATGCAACTGTGCGTCAAACGGATTGCGCGATCAGGGTCAGAAAGCCACCGCTCAGGGCGACATTGCCGACGAAGCCATTGATGCGGGACGCACGATCCGGGCCCTGATGGTCCCAAAAATTGTGGAACATCGGCGTGGCGACTATGAGGAACACCAGCAGCACCGCGGCCGCGAGTGCCGTCCACAATCCTGCGATGACCAGCGCGCCGGCGGCGATCTGAAGCACGATACCGAGCCACAGCGCCAATCTTGCCTGCGGCACACCGCGCGCGGCCATCATATGGGTCAGGAAGGCCGCGTTCTGGATGTTGCGCAGGCCGGCGAAGACGAAGGCGCCGCCGAGCAACAGGCGAGCGAGAAACAACAAGGTTGAAGGCAAATCGGCAGGATCAAACGCTCCCTTGAAAAGTGGAGCGCCGCCTTTCGACGGCGCTCCCAACATAACTGGACAATCAGGCGGCCTTGGCCGCCGGCATCGGGTGAATGGCCTGGAACGGAATGCAAAGCCGGTTCCAGGTGTTGATCATGCCGAGCGCAACGGACAGCTTGACCAGTTCCTCTTCCGAGAAATGCTCGAGCGTCTTTGCATAGAGCTCGTCCGGCACGCCATTGTTGGCGATCAGGGTGACGGCCTCGGTCCAGGCAAGGGCGGCGCGTTCGCGCAGGGAAAACAGCGGCGATTCCTTCCAGGCTGAAACCAGGTAGAGCCGCTGCTCGGTCTCGCCGTCGCGCCTCGCCTCGCGGCTGTGCATCTCGACGCAGTACGAGCAGCCATTGATCTGCGATGCCCTGAGCTTGATCAGGTGCAGCAGGCTCAACTCGAGCCCGCATTCGTCCACCGCCTTGTTGAGCGCCGACACGGCCTTCATGATCTCCGGCGCCTTGGCGAAAAATTGCAGCCTCTGTTTCATCTTCTTGTCCTTTCATGTCTGCTTGGATTTTGGGTCTGCGGGGTTAACTGGATTTCTGCGGCCGCTGGTGGCGCTCGACGAAGGCGCAGCTCGCGGCAAGCGACCTGGGATCGCCTTCTGCCGTATAGGTGGCCACGATATCGGACAGTTTGGTCTCGGCGAGCGCGGCGCGATAGGCGCGCTCGGCCTTCAGCATCGCGGCGTTGATGCCGCAGGGTTTGATATAGGCCGATGCATCGAGCTTCACCGGACCACGCTGGCGGATCTCGCCGCAACGGAAGGCCGGCTCGCGGCCCTCGACGGCCAGCACGATGTCGAGCAGCGTGATGCGCTCGGCCGGCCGCGCCAGCCGATAGCCACCGGCAGGCCCGGGCACCGATTCCAGGATGCGCGCGGCGCTCAGCATGTTGAGATGCTTCAGCAGATAGCTAGGCGACAGGCCAAAGGCCTCGGCGAGAGCAGCGCCAGGCATGGTGCTGTTCCCCTCCACACTCGCCAGCGTGGCAGCGCAATGGATGGCTGCCTCAACGCCCTCGCCCAGCTTCATTGGATCGGCTCCTTATCGTGGATACATAGTATCGTGGATAATTATTATCTGCAATAGGAAAATGCAGAGTCGTCCGCTTTCGAAAAAAGGAATACGTTGGCGGTTGGCGAAATCGGCGATGCCAGCGTCTTTCTCCCCGTCACTATACGGGGAGAAGAGACGCTGCTGCGCCCTCGGCGCTCTTCTCGTGACGTGTCCCTATTCCGCAGCCACCTTGGCCATCGGATTGTTCGGGTGTGTCGTCCAGTTGGCATAGACCGGCGATACCGGCATGCCGGTGCGCTGGTCCGTCACGCCTGCCGCCAGCGGTTCCATGATGATGCAGTTCTCGACCGGGCAGACATTGACGCAGAGATTGCAGCCGACGCATTCGGCCTCGATCACCTCGAAGTGCCTGATACCGTCGACCATGCTGGTGATCGCCTGGTGCGAAGTGTCCTCGCAGGCGATATGGCAGCGGCCGCATTTGATGCAGGCATCCTGGTCGATACGCGCCTTGGCGACGTAGTTCAGGTTGAGATACTGCCAATCGGTCACATTGGGCGTGGCGCGGCCGACGATGTCGTTGAGCGAGGCGTGCCCCTTCTCGTCCATCCAGTTTTCGAGGCCCGCAATCATTTCCTGCACGATCTTGAAGCCATAGGTCATCGCCGCCGTGCACACCTGCACATTGCCGGCGCCGAGCGCCATGAATTCGGCCGCGTCACGCCAGGTGGTGATGCCGCCGATGCCGGAGATCGGCAGGCCGCGGGTTTCGGGATCGCGCGCGATCTCGGCCACCATGTTCATGGCGATCGGCTTCACCGCCGGGCCGCAATAGCCGCCATGCGAGCCCTTGCCGTCGATTGTCGGCTGCGGCGCGAAGCTGTCGAGGTCGACACCGGTGATTGAATTGATGGTGTTGATCAGCGACACCGCGTCGGTGCCGCCGGCATGTGCCGCCCGTGCGGGCTTGCGCACATCGGTGATGTTGGGCGTCAGCTTGGTGATGACGGGCATGCGGGTGTTCTGCTTGCACCAGCGCACCACCATTTGGATATATTCCGGCACCTGGCCGACAGCCGCGCCCATACCGCGCTCCGACATGCCGTGCGGGCAGCCGAAATTGAGCTCGATGCCGTCGGCTTCGGTCTCCTCGACCACCGGCAGGATCGCCTTCCAGGCCTCCTCGACGCAAGGCACCATCAGCGAGACGACGATGGCGCGGTCGGGCCAGTCCTTCTTGACCTGCTTGATCTCGCGCAAATTGACCTGCAGGTCGCGGTCGGTGATCAGCTCGATGTTGTTGAGGCCGAGCAGTCGGCGGTCGGCGCCCCAGATCGCGCCATAGCGCGGGCCGTTGACGTTGACCACCGGTGGGCCTTCCTCGCCCAGCGTCTTCCACACCACGCCGCCCCAGCCGGCCTTGAAGGCGCGGATGACGTTGTAGGCCTTGTCGGTCGGCGGCGCCGAGGCAAGCCAGAACGGATTGGGCGACTTGATGCCGACGAAATTGTTTCTGATATCAGCCATGCTCATGCCCTCCCGTTCGAGGTCAGTGCCCGATTGATGCTCTCCGCAGCGTCGCGGCCCTGCGCGACCGCCGAGACGGTGAGGTCGTCGCCACCGAAGATGCAGTCGCCGCCGGCCCAGACCCTGGCAAGCGACGTGCGCCCTTCCGCATCCACCTTGATGCGGCCGGCTTCAAGATCGATCGATGCACCGCTGCCGTTGAGGGCTGCCGGCACAAAACTCTGTCCGATCGCCTTGAACACCTGGTCGGCAACGAGCGTCAGCGTCTCGCCGGTGCCGGCAAGCCTGTCGCCATTCATGGCGGTGTATTCGAGTTCGATGCCCGACACTTTGCCGCCCTCGGCGATCACCCGCTTCGGCTGCAGCCAGTGGCGGATGGTGACGCCATTGGCGGCGGCCAGATCCTGCTCGAACTCGGACGCATTCATGTGCTCCTGGCCGCGCCGGTAGCAGATCGTCACCTCCTCGGCGCCGAGCAGCTTCGACTGCACGGCCGCGTCGATGGCCGTCATGCCGCCACCGATGACGACGACGCGGCGGCCAACCGGCAGGCCGGAAAGGTCGCTGGCCTGGCGCAGCTCGGCAATGAACTCGACCGCGTTGATGACGCCGTCGGCGTCCTCGCCATCGGCACGCAGCGCATTGACGCCGCCAAGGCCCATGCCGAGAAACACCGCATCGTAATTGCGGATCAGATCCGACAGCTGATAGTCGCGGCCGAGGGCCTTGCCGTTCTGGATGTCGATGCCGCCGATCGCGGTCACGTAGTCGACTTCGGCCTGGGCGAAATCGTCGACACTCTTGTAGGCGGCGATGCCGTATTCGTTGAGGCCACCGGCCTTCGCGCGCGCCTCCAGAATGGTCACGTCATGGCCGTGGCGGGCGAGCCGGTGCGCGGCGGCAAGGCCGGCCGGCCCGGCGCCGACCACGGCGACAGTCTTGCCGGTTGGCTCGGCGCGCGGATAAAACTGCTTGTTCTCGCTCATGGCGACATCGGTGGCATAGCGCTGCAGGCGGCCGATCTGCACCGGCTTGCCTTCCGCCACTTCGCGCACGCAGACTTCTTCGCACAGCGTTTCGGTCGGGCAGACGCGGGCGCACATGCCGCCCAATATGTTCTGGTCGAAGATGGTCTTGGCCGAACCGATCGGATTGCCGGTCGAGATCTGGCGGATGAACAGCGGAATGTCGATCGAGGTCGGGCATGCGTTCATGCACGGCGCGTCGTAGCAGAAATAACAGCGGTCGGATTCGACCAGCGCCTCGTGGTGATCGAGCGGCGGATGCAGGTCGGAAAAATTATCCGCATACTGGTCGGCCGAGAGCCTGCCGCCCGCAATGCCTTCCCTGAATTGGCCTTCTGGCATCGTCAGTTCCCCCATGTTTTCTTTTGGGGAAGGCTAGCACGTTTTATTTTTTTATCAATTGGTCAATTTTCGGCGCAAGTCTCTGAAAAGGCTGGATATTAACATGATATTTTTACTCATGTTATCGGAGCCGAGGCTGCTTTTACAGTGCGAGCGAATGGCCGGGTTCAAGCTTTCAGCCATGAATGGTCTTGACCTCCTCTGCGACCAGCTGCTGCAGTCGCCACAGATTGCGGTCATGGATGCCGAACCCTCGAGGTGGCTGACCGTGTTGTAGAGATATTCGGCGCCGGATCCGATATGCCCGCAGGCTCTGGCCAGCACGCTCGCCACTCTGTCCAACGGCTGGTTCAGCGACGTTCCCCTGCCCTTCACGCCGACCCAGAAGCCGAGCGCGCGCAGCTTACCTTGCGGCGTATGGACCGGCAGCCAGCGGACCGTCTCGATGCTTTCGTGGTCGCTGATCTCGCGCCGCAGCAGCCTTTCGATCTGCGCCGGCTTCTCGCCCTCCGGCAAGCGATAGATCACGCCGTTGCAGCGTCCGCCCCGCTCGAGCGCCATCATCAATCCAGGCTGCTCGGCGCTGCCGCGCCACCGCACCATGTCGAGGCAGAAGGACCGGTGCCAGCCAAAGGCCGTGGCGAGTTGTTGCTCAACCGACTCGAATTCCGGCTTCCAGATCAGCGACCCATAGGCGAACACCCATAGTGGTCCCTCATCGGCTTCATTGGACAGCCGCAAGGCAAGGTCTCGAAAGTCCTCGTCGTTCATGTCTGTCCAGCTCGGGTCCGGGCCGGGATCGGCCTCCTCCCGATGGCACAGTGCGACAAGCTCGGGCGTGAGCGACATCAAGCGCATGAACGACAACTCTTCATAGCCGTAGAGAAATCGAAAACCGCTGGGTGCGCAACCAGGGAACGCTTGGCACACACACCCATTGTTTTCCGGGCGGTGTCGGATTCCCGTCGTGAGGATCGTCCTATGATGGACGACGATCACGTATGAAAGGTGAGGAGACGGAAAATGCCAAAAGCCCCGATGCCCTTCTTCTGGTACGAATTGATGACATCAGATCTCGATGCCGCCGAGGCATTCTACACCCAAGTCATCGGCTGGACGGCGCAGCCCTTCGACAAGGCGCCCGGCATGCCGCGCTATGTCGTCATGAATGTCGGCGAACGTGGCGTCGGCGGCCTGATGACCTTGCCTGAGGATGCCGCTAAGATGGGTATGCCGCCCGCCTGGCTTGGCTATATCCACACCAGGGATGCCGACGCTGCCACGGCATCGCTGGAGAAAGCCGGCGGCACCGTTCACCGCCAGCCCGACGACATTCCGGGCGTCGGCCGCTTTGCCGTCGTCGCCGATCCGCAAGGCGCGACCTTCATGTTCCTGCAGCCGAACGGTCCCGACCAGCCTGTCGTGCCGGCCGGCACGCCGGGCCACATCGGCTGGCACGAGCTTTATACGAGCGACTGGAAAGCCGCGTTCGATTTCTATTCCGAGCAGTTCGGCTGGGTCGACGCCGGCGATTTCGACATGGGCCCGATGGGCACTTACCAGACCTTTACAGCCGGCCCCGAATCCGGCGGCGGCATCATGAACAAGCCCGAGCAGATTCCGGTCCCGGTCTGGCAGTTCTATTTCAATGTTCCGGCCATCGATGCGGCGGCCAAACGGGTGACCGACAATGGCGGCAAGATCCTGATGGGGCCGATGGAGGTCCCGGGCGGCAGCTGGATCGTCCAATGCCAGGACCCGCAGGGCGCGCATTTCGCCTTGATGGCGCCGGTCCGCTGACCGCGATCAACATCGCTGAAACAAAGCGCGGGCTTTCATCGGACTACCGATGAAGGCCTCTATCCCCTGCCTGGCGCCGTCTCATTCCGGCGCCAGCACCGCGACCTTCAGCTCAGCTTTTTTCGCGCCGCTGAACTGGACGGTGGCCGGGCCCGGTGCAAGCTTGAAGCGCACGCTCTTGCGGATGCCAGGGCATGTTTTCACGCCACTATAACCCGCCGACTTGATGGCCTGGCCGTCCTGGATGACATCGATCCAGGCCTCGCCCGAGAGACTTATCTGGATGGCTCCCTCGGATGGCACCTCCACGCTGGCGACGGCGCCAAACGTGTCCGATGCCGGCGCACGTTCCGGCGCTACCGCAAAACCGGCTTTCTCTACCGGCACCAGCGCCAGGTCCGCAGCCGCACCAACCGCCAGCGCCGCTCCGGACGGCGTTGCCGGTGCTGCGGCAAACAGGGTCTGCTCCCGCGTCACCGGCCACTTGAACGCCTCACAGCCGGCGTCCTCGGCCATGGCGAAGCTGGTGCCTGCGAGGATCGCGAAAAGGCTGATGACGACTTTTTTCATGGCAAAGGCCCCCACACATTCAGGATTGTTGTACACGCATCAATACAACCATAGAGATATTAATGCAACCTTGGCGAGAAAAATTTAATGGCAATTGGGAACATCCCAATCACCGATTGTTGACGGCAGGCCATACGAAGTGAATGGTCATTCCTGGGCGATAATCTATGGCCGGGCGGATTGAAAATGGAGTCATTATGAAGCTTTTCGAAAGCCTCTCCAGATACCAGCCGCAGGCGCTCGGCGTGTTGCGCATCATGACCGCGCTGCAGTTCATCGAGCATGGCAGCCAGAAACTGTTCAACTTCCCCGTCAGCGCCGATCACCACGCCCTTTCCGGGCTGACCATGACCGCCGGCATCCTCGAATTCGCCGGCGGCATCCTGCTGGCGCTCGGCCTGTTCACGCGGCCCGTAGCCTTCCTTCTGGCCGGCGAAATGGCGATCGCCTATTTCATGGCGCACATGCCGCGCGACTTCTTCCCGGTCAACAATGGCGGCGATTCGGCGATCTCTTTCTGCTTCATCTTCCTCTATCTGGTGTTTGCCGGCGCCGGCGCCTTCGCGCTGGACAACCGCCGCAGCGCCTGACGTCTTGAAAGGGATGCGCGCTCGGGCGCGCCCTTGGAGCCACACGTTGATGGCCTGACCCTGGGCGAGATCGCACGCCTGCAATTGTACGGTTTTAACCCTACGTCCGATCTCGTTGACTCCTTCCGACTGGGAGGCATTTTTGTTTCTCATGGCCGGATGCACGCTTCAATTACTGATAGACCGCGGCACTAAGATCACGATGCATTGTGCCCATTGCAGTTACACCCAAGCGCTCGATCTTGAGTTGTTGCGCAACAGGTACGGACCGGAAGCCTCGGCAATGCCAGCTGACCTATTGCCGAAGATGAGATGCCGGGTGTGCGGCAGGCCGCACTGTGGGTCTCAGCTACGCTCCCGATCTCGCAAGCATTGCCGACATGGGCCGCAGCCTTGCTGATGCAAGGCCCGGTGATGGCCACTAGTCGCGGCTGTAGCCGCAGGCATCTCTGCGGGAGTCAGGC
This sequence comes from Mesorhizobium sp. M7A.F.Ca.MR.176.00.0.0, assembly GCF_004023165.1. Classification (NCBI taxonomy): domain Bacteria; kingdom Pseudomonadati; phylum Pseudomonadota; class Alphaproteobacteria; order Hyphomicrobiales; family Phyllobacteriaceae; genus Mesorhizobium; species Mesorhizobium sp. M7A.F.Ca.MR.176.00.0.0. The sequence goes on from NZ_RZTC01000094.1 coordinate 20,196, forward strand.
ACGTATCCGTTCGAAATTGGCGTCGAAAAGCGGCACCGCCTGCATGCGTGCCGTATGGCGCTTGCCCAGCAGTTCGATTTCGAAGCCGTCGCTCTCATCTGCGATCTCCTTCGGCACATAGCCGACGGCGACGGACTTCTTCGAATGATGTGCATAGCCGCCCGACGTCACCCAGCCGCGCACGGCGCCATCGAACCAGATCGGCTCGTCGCCAATGACATCGGCATCGTCGGCATCGACGATAAAGGCGCGCAGGCGCAATTTGCCGCCCTGCCTGCGCTCGGCCAGCGCCGCGGCCTTGCCGATGAAATCGGCGTCCTTGCCGTAAGCAACGAAGCGGTCGAGCCCCGCTTCCAGCGGCCCGTAGATCGGCCGGTACTCGCGCCCCCATGAGCCGTAATTCTTGTCCAGCCGCAGCGCATTGAGCGCGCGCGAGCCGAACAGGCCGATGCCGAATTCCTCGCCCGCCGCCATCAGCGCTTGATAAGCGGCGCGCTGATATTCCGGCGCCACCCAGATCTCGTAGCCGAGATCGCCGGTATAGCTCACACGGCCGACCAGGCACGGCGCCATGCCGATATCCATCCGGCCAATGGCCATGAAGGAAAATGCCGCATTGGAGACATCCGAGCGCGTGGCCTTTGCCAGCACATCCCTCGCCTTCGGGCCGGCGATCGACAGGCCGGTGAGCTTCGCGCCCAGCGCCTCGATGCGGACCGATCCGTCGTCAGGCAGATGCTTCTCGAACCAGCGCATATGGTATTGCTCGGCGATGCCGGAGCCGGCGAGGAACCAGCCGTCCTCCCCGAGATTGGCCAGCGTGAAGTCGCCGATCAGCCTGCCGTCTTGCTTCAGCATCGGCGCCAGCGTCATGCGGCCGGGTTTCGGCAGTTTGCAGGCAAGCATCCGGTCGAGCCAGGCCGACGCTCCCTCGCCCGTCGCCTTGTATTTGGCGAAGCTCGAAATCTCGGACAGGCCGACGCTGTCGCGTACCGTCGCGACCTCCTTGGCGACCTGCGTAAAGTCGCTCGAGCGGCGCCACGAGAATTCGTCCTTGACGCCTTCCGGTGCGTACCACAGCGGCACTTCCAACCCATAGGCAACGCCCCATTGCGCACCCCCAGCAGACAGCAGATCATAGATCGGCGTCGTCTTCAGCGGCCGCCCGGCTGGCAGCTCCTCATTGGGGAAGCGGATCGAAAAGCGCCTGGAATAATTCTCGCGCACCTTGGCGTTGGTATAGGCCATCGTCGCCCAGTCGCCGTAGCGCGCGACATCCATCGCCCAGATGTCGGCGCCGGGATCGCCCTCGATCATCCAGTTCGACAAAGCGAGGCCGACGCCGCCGCCTTGCGAAAACCCGGCCATGACACCGCAGGCGACCCAGAAGCCCGGCAGGCCACGCACCGGCCCGACCAGCGGGTTGCCGTCCGGCGCAAAGGTGAAAGGCCCGTTGATGATCTGCTTGATGCCGGTGTTCTGGAAGGCGGGGAAATGGCGGAAGCCGACCTCCAGCGACGGCGCGATGCGGTCGATGTCCGGCTCCAGCAATTCATGGCCGAAATTCCATGGCGTCTGGTATTCGGACCACGGCTTGTTGGCCTTCTCATAGGTGCCCATCAGCATGCCGCCGCGCTCCTGGCGCAGGTAAAGCTCGCCGTCGAAATCGACCGCATGGATGATCTCGGTGCCGGTCTTGGCGTTCCAGGCGGCGACCTCAGGCATGTCCTCGGTGATCAGGTACATGTGCTCCATGGCAAGCACCGGCAGTTCCAGACCAACCATGCGGCCGACCTCGCGCGCCCACAGGCCGCCGGCATTGACGACATGCTCGGCCACCACCTCGCCCTTGTTGGTGATGACGCGCCACAACCCGTCAGGACGCCGCACGATGTCCTCGACCTTGGTGAAGCGCTCCACTTCCGCCCCAAGTTTCCGCGCGGCCTTGGCATAGGCATGGGTAACGCCTGAGGGATCGAGATGGCCGTCCTCCTTGTTCCTGACGGCGCCGACGAACTGCTTGGGATCGAGCAGCGGCATCAGCTGGGCCGCTTCGTTGGGCGAGATCTCCTCGAGCTCGATGCCGAGATAACGGCCCTTGGCGACGACGCCGCGCAGCCAGTCCAGCCGCGCCTCGGTTGCCGCCAAAAGCACGCCACCCGTCAGATGCACGCCGGTCGCCTGGCCGGAAAGCTCCTCGATCTCCTTGTAGAGGTTGATCGTGTATTTCTGCAGCTTGGCGACGTTGGGGTCGCCGTTGATGGTGTGCATGCCGCCGGCCGCGTGCCAGGTCGAGCCGGACGTCAATTCGTCGCGCTCCAGCAGGACAACATCGGTCCAGCCGTGGCGGGCGAGATGGAACAGCACGGAGCACCCGACGACGCCACCGCCAATGACCACGACCTTTGCATGCGATTTCATGAGTTTTGCTCTGTTATCAGTGAGTTGGATGGGTGAGTGGATTCAAGCTGGGAACGATCACGGCTCGCCCTGCCCGATCGCTTCCTTGCGCCTGGCCATGTAAGCCTCCAGCGCCTCGCGCACGGCGATATCCATCACCGGCTCGACATAGTCTTCCAGCGCCTTCTTCCACAGCCGCGTCGCGCGCGCCGTCGCGTCGAGCCCACCGGCTTCCTGCCAGGCCTCGTAATTCTGCCAGTTGGACAGCATCGGCTGGTAGAAGGCGGTGGCGTAGCGCTCCAGCGTGTGCGGTTCGCCGAAGAAATGGCCGCCGGTCGGCACCGCGCCCAGAGCCTCGACGGCAAGCTCCGCCTCATTGACCTCGATCGGGCGCAAGAACTCCATCATGTGCTGGATCATCTCGACGTCGATGATCAGCTTCTCGAACGACGCCGTCAGCCCGCCCTCCTGCCAGCCAGCGGCGTGGTAGACGAGGTTGCCGTGGCCGAGCACCGCGCCCCACAGCGCCATCAGCGTCTCATAGGCGCCCTGTGCATCGGCGGCGTTGGAAGCCGAGCCCGGTGTCGTGCGGTAGGGCAGCCCGTATCGCCGCGCCAGTTGCCCCGACGCAATATTGGCCTTGGTATTCTCAGGCGTGCCGAAGGCCGGCGCGCCGGACTTCATGTCGACATTCGAGGTGAAGGCGCCATACATGACCGGCGCGCCCGGACGGACAAGCTGCGTCAGCACGACGCCGAACAGCGCCTCGGCGTTCTGCTGCGCCAGCGCGCCGGCGAGCGTCACGGGGCTCATCGCCCCCATCAGCGTGAACGGCGTCACCGCCACCGACTGGCCGAATTCGGCCATGGTCATCAGTCCTTCGGCCATCATCTCGTCGAAGCGGCGCGGCGAGTTGACCGAGATGATCGTGGTGATGCCGGGATCGTCGCGCATCTGGTCGAGCGTCAGCCCGCGCGAAATCGCCATCATCTCGATGCCGTCAAGCGCCCTGCCCCGGCCGATCGCCGAGACATGGAAACTCTTGTCGGTCAGCGTCAGATTGGTGAAGTAGGTGTCGAGATGGCGGGAATTGGCCGGCAGCTCCACCGGTGCGCAGACCTGGTTGCCCAGCATGTGGATGCAGTTGAAATGCTGCGCCAGCCGGGTCAGGTCCGCATAGTCGCTCAAATTGCCGGCGCGGCGGCCGCGCTCCATGTCGTGCACATTCGGCGGGCCGGCAACCAGCGTGAAATTGATGGTGTTGCCGCCCAGATGAACCGCGTTGGCAGGGTTGCGCGGCGTCAACACATAGCTGGACTGCGTGGTCTTCAGCACGTCTTCGATCAGGCCACGATCGATGCGGACATTCGCTGAGGCATGATCGACCCTGGCGCCGGCCGTCTCGAACAGCGACAGCGCCCGCGGGCTCATCACCTCGATGCCGAAATTCTCCAATATGTGCATCGACGCCTGATGGATCTGCTCGATCTGGTCGGGCGACAGCATGGCCATTGGCGGATAGGGATTTGTCACCCGCCTGAGCGGCAGTTGCGGGATGGCCGACGGGCCCCTGTTGCTGGTGCGCTCGGCGCCGCGTTTGCGTCTTGGTTCGTTCATGCCCGGCATCAAAGCCCCGGCAAACCGGGCAAGCTGTCAGAAATACGCCGTTTGCGGGCGTGATTTTAGCCACGGCGGCATTTCTGCAATATCTCTTTAGAGAAAGCGACGAAACACGTCGGATTACTGACACAAATTCCCTCAAGCGACTGCCTGGGCGAAGCGTTAACGGACGCTGCAAGATTCCCTTTATGATTTCGGCCTATTGCTGCGCCAATGCGTAGTTCGAGTTTTAGTAAAATTGGTGCGGTTTGCGTGCTGCTGGCGCTTTCGGCCTGCGCCACGCCGCCCAGCCACATCAACAATGTCTGTGCCGTCTTCGACCAGAATGACGGCTGGTTCGACAACTGGCAGTCGGCCGCCGAGCGCGCCCAGCAGAAATACGGCATCCCCGTTCCCGTGCTGATGGCGACGGTGCGCAAGGAATCCGGTTTCAAGAGCAATGCAAGGCCGCCGCGCACCAAACTGCTCGGTTTCATTCCGTGGAAGCATGTCTCGTCGGCCACCGGCTTTTCGCAGGCGCTGGACGGCACCTGGTCGCAATATC
>NZ_RZTC01000094.1:24769-25294 GCF_004023165.1 Mesorhizobium sp. M7A.F.Ca.MR.176.00.0.0
AGACCGGCAACTGGGCGGCCCGGCGGTCGAAATTCGCCGACGCCGTCGACTTTGTCGGCTGGTATCATTCCAAAACGGCAGACACGTATGGCGTCGCCCGCAACGACACCTACAACCTCTATCTCGCCTATTATCTCGGCTGGACCGCCTATGGCCGCGGCAACCGGGGCGATGCCGGCGTCCAGGGCTATGCCCGGGCCACCGACAAGATGGCGCGGGACTACGCGCAGCAACTGAGCGAGTGCGGCAACTGAACTAATTCCGGGCATGAGCATTTCAACCACCCGCTGATGGACGGCATGCCTTGCCGACTAGCGGTAAACGCTCATCGCTTCGTCATCCACGGGCGGAGCAAGGAGCGCAGCGACGCAGCGCAGACCCCTGGAGCTGCTCCGCAGCCCAAGGGATCCATGCCGCGACTTCAAATCGCCGCCGCGGGCAGAAATTGTGCTCCGCTGCGCCCTCGGCTGAGGTCGCGGCATGGATCCCGGGGTCTCCGCGACGGAGCTTCGCTCCTGCTTCGCC
>NZ_RZTC01000095.1:0-25065 GCF_004023165.1 Mesorhizobium sp. M7A.F.Ca.MR.176.00.0.0
CAGCATCCTTCTCCTCGCCAGCTCGCTTGTGGCCCATGCCGGCGGCGACCCGACCCTGGGCAAGAAGGCCTTTAACCGGTGCATGGCCTGCCATGAAGCAGCCACCGACCGCGACAAGGTCGGTCCGCATCTGTTGGGCGTCGTTGGCCGCACCGCCGGTAGCGCCGAGAGTTATCTTGGCCGCTATTCCGAGGCGATGAAGAGTGCCGGCGCCGCCGGCCTGGTCTGGGATGAAGCCAATATCGCCGAGTATCTCAGGGCACCCAAGCTGAAAGTGCCCGGCAACAAGATGGCGTTTGCCGGCCTGACCAAGGACGACGACATCGCCAATGTCATCGCCTATCTGAAGGCCGATCCCAAGCCCTGATCCGCTGTTCGCCAGCTCTGTAAAACCGGCTTTCTCGTCGCATATCGCGGCCGCGATTGCTTCGGTGGTTTGCCCAATACAAAGGCATCCGTGCGCCTTCGCCTTGCCGCATGAAAGTTCAATGACAGCTGAACTATGGCTGGTCGGCAAGCTAATCACGCTAAGCCCAAGCCTTCACTGGCTTTCAAGACCCTGACGAATTTTTTTGTTTTCACGCCGCCCTTGTCTTCACGTCTTTCAATCCCCTGATGCCCCACATATATTCGCCGCTGTTCGCGACCAGCGACGTCATGCCGAAGCGGGAGGCCCCAATGGCGACATTGCAGAATTTCGACGCCGAAATTGCCAAGACCAAGCAGGTCGTGCAGGACATGCGCTCCAAGATCGAGCAATCCGGCACCATGCTTGATACGCTTGCCACATCAGACAAGAAGATCGGCGACGCCAATTTCGACCTCGAGAACGCCCGCATCGAGGATGTGCTGAAGCAGCAGAAGGTGATGGAAGGCAACATTGCCGACCTGATCATCGGGCTGGAGGACGCCACCAACGTCTTCGGCGCCGAGTTCGAGAGCATGAAGAACTACACCGGCTGGGAAAAATTCATTGGCATCTTCTCCAGCCAGAGCAAGCAGCGCATGCGCACCGACCGCGTCCGCAACATGTCGCTGGCCGGCAATCTGCAGGAACTGCTGGTCAAATCCGACACCATCGTCGGCATATTGAAGGCGCAGAAAGAGGTTCTCGACCAACGCTACAAGACCTCGGAAACCAGCCTGTCGCAGGTGATCGAGCGCCGCAAGACCACCATGACCAACCTCGAAGCCGTGCAGAAGCGCATCGAGGAGCTCAACCCGATGCTGCTCGACATCGAAAACAAGATCGCCGCTTCGACCAGCCAGAAGGACCGCACGCAGCTCGAAGGCGAACGCTCCAAGCTGGCGACGGAATACAACGAAAAGCAGGCCAAGGAGCAGGAACTGCTGGCCGAGAGCCAGACGCTCGAGCGTTACACCTCGATGTTCCAGACCTTCGTCGATTCGCTCAACAACCAGATCGCCGCGCAATCGACGCTGATCAACAAGCTGACCATCGATACCGAGCAGCGCATCGTGCTCTACAAGGCGCTGGAAGATTCGCTGAAGACCGCCGCCCAGCAGGACGTCGCCCACAAGATCAACACGCTGGGCAGCCAGGTCGACAACACCGCCGAGGAAACCATGGCCGGTATCGGTGCTGCTTCGCAAAAGCACATCGGTGACCTGCTTGAGATGCACGAGAAGAACATGGTCGCCACCGCCGATATCCAGCGCCGCAAGAAGCTGGCCGACGATGCCTTCGCCCGCCGCTTCGACGAGGTGCTGAAGAAGCACAATTCGGCTAACTACGTGCAGTCTTAAGGGTGACAGCACTGCCCGCGAGCGACCAGGCATGACCCCCGAAAACGAAGCGGCGGCACGGTATTTTTCCGCCATCACGGCCGCGCTCAGCGGCCTTGAAGTGTTCATGCGCGACGATCGCTCGCCGCTCTACCGGCACGGCATCGTCGCCAAGATCGTCGCCGAACACATCGCCAGGCTCGACAAGTCGTTTTCCTGCTGGCGCAACCGGCTGGGCTTCATGGACACATTCCGCATTTCGCGCGCCGAAAGCGGATTTCCGGTGTTCCAGAACCTGCTCGAACTGGAAAACGACCGACGCCAGGCCGACGCGCGGCTTGCCAACATTCCGCTCGCCGGCGAGTTGCGCGAGGAAATGGCCGACTTCATCCTGCGCCACAAGGAATTCCCCGCGGCGCTGCAGAAGTCGATAGCCGAGCGGCTTTATCTCGAGGACGTGAAAAGCGAGAACACGTTCGGCCCGTTCACCCTGGCGCAAACGGCCAAGGTCTCGGTCAATCCGAAGACGGGGCGGCCCTATTATCTCGTCCACTGGGCGACGTTCGACGGCAGCGCCAACCTGCCTCTGGTCTACATGGTGACGGTGGAGGATTCGTCCGAAACGATGATCCGCCAGCTCGTCGACAGAAACGGCAAGCTGAACGAGACGATCGACATTCCTCTGCCGGTCGATGGCCTGCTCAATCCCGAGCTTGCCCACCGTTTCGACGATTTCACCGAGAAGAACTCCGCCTACACGCTGTCGCCGGCGACCATCGCGGTCAATCTCGACAAGGATTTCGAGCAGCTGCATCCCAAGCAGCTGCGCCGCGTCGTGCTCGGCCCGTTCTATTCGGCTGGCATCACCGACAACAATTCGACGGTGACCGAAGTCCTGGCCAAGGTGCGCAAGCCGGAAAATGCCTGGCTTTTGACCTGGACCATCCAGGAAGTCTATTCCAAGGCCGAGAAACCCGGCCGCAAGGGGCTGTTTTCCAGCGAGAAGACGACGCAGGAATTCTTCATCAATACCGACGATCTGGAAGCCGCGCGCCAGGGCGTGTCGAGCTACGAAAACCATGCGCTGATCCCGCACGAGGCCTATCAGGCGCTCTACGCCGCCGGCGAGGCGCAGAAGATCTTTGCCGGCTACAAGGTTCACATTCTGTCGAACGGACAGGTCATCTCAGACGTCTGACCGTCACACCACGGAGCACCCTTCATGGATACCGGCCTGACCACCATCCCGGAAGCCGCCATCGAGAAGCACCGCGCTACCGCGCAGAGCTTCATCACCCGTGTCGTCGTGCTGGAGGACCCGTCTAGCTCCTCCGGCACAGCACTTGCCGGCACCAATCGCCGCTTCGTTTCGACCGTCTCGGTCGGTTCGGTGCGCCGCACGCGCGAGGTCGAGCTGGCCAAGACCGTCGGCGCCGTTCATCCCGACGACCAGCTGCTGACCATCCCGCAGCACACGCTCCTGTTTCGCGCCCGGCGCGGCACGGCGATCGCGCTGGCAATATCGGACGTCTTTGCCGAGGGCTCGGACCTTGAAAGTCTGCAGGCCAAGAACACCCGCGCGCCGCTCGAGGGCGACGAGGCGTCCACCTTCAAGAAGCTTCTGTCGGCCTCGGCTTACATTTCGGCCTTCAGCCTCGCCTCCTACCTATTCCAGCTGATCGACAGCGACGGCGAGGCGCCCAACGACAGTCCCGAACCGGACTTCCTGTTCGATACGCCGCAGGATGCGGTGAAGTCGATCCTGGCAGGCCTCGACAAGGCGATCTCGGGATCGTCCGACGACGCCGACCTGATGACAAGGGCGCGCGCCTTCGCCCGCGTCGCCATCGACGGGCTTCTGGCCCGCAAGGGCCGCTTCGACGGCATCGGCCCGTTCGAGAACGCGCATATCCGTATCGATGCCGACGATTTCACCCTCGATGGTTTCGACGTCGCGCCGGGCAAGCGTTCAAAACCGCTGGTGATGACATTCAAGAAGCCGGAAGAGGTCGTCGGCAACCACATCGCCAAATACCAGTCGGTCAAGCTCGCCAAGATGCTGATGGCCTACGACTTCGAGCGCGAACTCAATCCGTTCGTCGAACTCGGCGGCTTCCTGTTCACCTTCATTGGGGACGGCGCCCCCGGCACCGGCAAGACGACGCTGATCCAGATGATCGCCGGCCTCGTCAACGGCTATTGCCAGGTCGCCGGCTATCCCTTTGCCTACGAGAATTTCGGCGTCGACCAGATCTCGTCCTATCAGGGCAAATCAGGCCAGAACTGCCGCCAATTCATCAACAATGTGCTGAACCCGCGCGTCATCGGCTTCGGCACCATCGACGACATCGACCAGGTGGCGGCGCGCCGCTCAGACGACCGCGCCTCGGCCGGCCAGCAGGAAATCACCGGCGTGTTGATGGATGCCTTCGCCGGTGCCGCGACCGTGGTGCGCGGCAACTGCTCGTTCGGCATGTTCTCCAACTATCCCGAAAATGTCGACGACGCGCTGCGCCAGCGCGCCGGCGCCCGCTGGCTGGTCGACGGGCCCCAGAGCCGCAACGACTACATCGACATTTTTGTCCTGCTGGCGGGAAAAAACCACAAGATCCCGCTCGGCGACCACGATCTCTACGCCGCGCAGGAAATCCAGCGCGCCGTGACCGAAGCCTATGAGCAGCACGAGAAGCCGCAAGAAGACGGGCTGGTGAAGGTCTACGAACGCTACATGAAGGAGAACGGCGCACCGAAATCGATGGCCGACATCGGCACCTATCTGCACCTGATCAAGGATGCCGAGCCCCGCTTCACCGGCCGCGCCATCAAGAACGTCACCGACGCTATCAAGATGCGCGCGATGGACATCGAGCTTCCCGACGACTGGTTCGAGAGGCCGGAAGTCTTCATGCACAAGGGCTACGACGAGAAGAAAGCGATGATCGAGGAACTGCGCGGGCCGTTCTCGATGGACATGGTCATGCAGGAGATCAACCGCTATGCCGACTCGGAGTTCCGCTATTCCGACAAGTCCGACGACTCCGCCGTACAAAAGCTGCTGCGCGACGCCCGCCTGCGCGAGCGAGCCGCGCGCGAGATGGAGGAGATGAAGAAGAAGGGGCTATGGAATGCCTAGAGGTAGGCAATGACCCCCGCCAAAAAACCCGATCTCCTGCGTGACAATGAGCTGATCTATGGCCGGCTGCTGACGGTCGACGAGCCGCACCTGATCCAGCGCTACAACAAGGCGCTGGCCGCATTCGGCTTGAAGCCGACAAAACTGAAGAGCTTCCAGATCGACCGCACCGGCTTCTCGCCCGAAGTGGCCGAGGAATGTGACGATTATGACTATCTCGATCCCAACGAGGTCAACCGCCGTTTCATCATCCTGACGCCGTCGCAGATTGACCTGCCGGTGGTGCACACCGCCTTCTCCAACACCTCGCAACTCATGTTCGAGTTCATGTCCAGGAACCGGCGCGCCATCGATGCGCTGACGATCAAAGACGTCATCTACGGCGAGATCGAGGATTCCATTCCCAAGGTCAACGACATCGAGGATTTGCTGTCGATCAGCCAGGTCGAATTCAAGGTGGTGTCGGCTGAGGATGTGCTGGGCAAGGCAGCCGAACTCGGCAAGCTCGTCGACCGGCTGAAGCAGGAGCCAGATGCCTGGCGCGACAACGCCATGCTGACCCGCATGGTCGAGCTCGCCAAGATCTGCGGCGACATCCGCGAGAACGCGCTGGTACCCGACCAGGTGATCTTCCGACATAACGCCTACTGGACCAGCCATTTCGGCGGGCTCTACGTGTTCGTCGATCCGGATGTGACGACGGTGATCAGCGATCCGGCCGCCCCCGGTTTTCGCCGCTCGCGGCCGTGGCAGGTCAGCTATCTCTCGATCAACGACGCCGACAAGGTGTTCAAGTTCCTCGCCACCACCGGCCGCATCGAGCTGCCGCGTGCCTCCTGGGTCGAGGCCTCGGGCTATCTCGAGCACCGGGCCGAGATGGTGGTGCGCGCGCTGATCCGCGACGCCGAGCCGAACCGCAATTTGACCAATGTCGACAAGGTCTGGCTGCAGACCTGGATCCAGAGCCATGCCGACCTGATCACCAGGGACGGCAATTTTCCCTTCCTCAACGCCGCCAAGCGCGAGATCGCCCAGCTCGGCCACCTGAAGATCGAGGATGTCTTCCCGCAGCAGCGTTTCCTGGTGATCCGCGCCAAGCCAGACCACCCCGACGCCTGGCTGACCAACCGGCTGATCTCGGATTTCGTGCCGTCGGACTTCGTCTCGCGCTACATCTTCAACAAGGACGGCTTCTACAAGGACTATGACGGCTTCAGCGACGCCTGGCGATCGCATGTTGTGGACGTTCTCAAAACCACATATTTGAAGGACAAGGTGGCGTTTCGCACACGCCTCTACGGCCTGACTGACTAGAACGAAATGAACCGTTATTTCGTTCTAACTTCTTGTTTTGGCGTATGATGTTATCCGAAAAGTCTGCAACTTTTTGGCATCATGCTTTGAGGGGGTGACACAGCCATGCTCGATCCGATCGTGAATTTCTTCACCCGTATTTTCCAGTGGATCGGCCGCGGCATCGGCCTCCTGATCGGCGTCATCCTGTGGCCCTTCCTGTGGGCCGGACGCTGGTATACGCAGCGCGGCTGGATCCTCAAGGCGGCGGTCGGCCTCGCTCTGCTGGTGCTGATCGGCCTCTATGCCAATTTCTTCTACGCCACCCAGTGGTGGAACAATTTCAACCCGAACTATCCCGACACATACACCTTCGAGAAGCGCAATGTCTCCGCCGGCGAACAGGTCGCCGCCGGCGCCGGCACGGACACCGCCAAGACCTGCGGCAACTCTGGTATAGCCCAGATCGCCGCTGACCTGACCGACTTCAACGTCAACCAGAATGCCTGGATCTCGTCGATGATCCTCTACAAGCTGGGCCTGTTCGGCATCGACTGGGACCACACGCCGTGGATGGACAACAAGGCCTCCTTCCAGCGCGGCATCAACCAGGCGGTGCGGCGCACGGCGACCGAACTTGCCGACAATCTCGGCCGCGTCCGCACCACCTCGCAGATCGACAGCGATCTGCAGAATGCCCGCGGCAACCTTCAGTTCGACGAAGAGACCTGGTATTTCGGCCTGAACCCGTTCGGCCCCAAGACGCCGACGCCAAGCTACTATCGCGACGCCGTGCGCATGCTGCGTTCCTTCAACGCCCGCCTTGCCACCTGCCAGGCGACATTCGACGCCCGCGCCGACAATCTGAAACAGTATATCGACCGCATCTCGTCCGACATCGGCTCGACCTCGGCGATCCTCAAGGAACGCGCCGAGAACCACAACAATGGCTGGTTCGATTTCCGCGCCGACGACCGCTACTGGTTCGCCTATGGCCAGCTCTACGGCTATTACGGCCTGATGAAGGGAGCCCAGGCCGACTTCGAGGACGTCATCAAGGAAAAGCATCTGCAGAACCTGTGGGACACGATGGACTCGCAGTTCGTTTCGGCGCTGCGCATCCAGCCCTTCATCATCGCCAATGGCCGCGAGGATGGCTGGCTGTTGCCGACGCATCTGACGACGATGGGCTTCTATGTGCTCAGGGTGCGCTCCAACATGGTCGAAATCAGCAACGTGCTGACGCAGTAACGCTGTTCCATTAGGGACCAGGCGATGGCGAATTTGCGCCGTCGCCTCTGTCGCATTCCGTGCATTGTGCGGCTGTTTTGAGACGGCGGAACGGCGCGTCCTCTGGCTTCTATACGGCGCGGCAACGGAGCCGGGAGAACCGACGACAGGTCGGCCGGTCCGCAGAGGAACTTTCTCCAGAGGAAACATAGTTGCATACAAGTTGACGCCGTGGCAGCGACAGGGTTAGAACATGCCCGCGCCCGGTTCCAACCTGCTTGCCAGTAAGATCAAACCCGTCCCCTACACCGTCCAATCCAGAGGAAAGCCGTCATGGCCGAAGTGAAGTCCGACATCGAGATCGCGCGCGGCGCCAGGAAAAAGCAGATCCAGGAGATCGGCCAGAAGATCGGCATTCCGACCGAACACCTGCTGCCCTACGGCCACGACAAGGCCAAGATATCAGCCGAATTCATCAAGTCGGTGAAGGGCAACAAGGACGGCAAGCTGATCCTCGTAACCGCCATCAACCCGACGCCGGCCGGCGAAGGCAAGACCACGACCACGGTCGGCCTTGGCGACGGCCTGAACCGCATCGGCAAGAAGGCGATCGTCTGCATCCGCGAGGCCTCGCTCGGCCCGAATTTCGGCGTCAAGGGCGGTGCCGCCGGCGGCGGCTATGCGCAAGTCGTGCCGATGGAAGACATGAACCTCCACTTCACCGGCGACTTCCACGCCATCACCACGGCGCACAATCTGCTTTCGGCGCTGATCGACAACCACATCTACTGGGGCAATGAGCTCGGCATCGACACCCGCCGCGTCGTCTGGCGCCGCGTCATGGACATGAACGACCGCGCGCTGCGCGAAATCATCTGCTCGCTCGGCGGCGTCGCCAACGGCTTCCCGCGCGAGGGCGGTTTCGACATCACCGTCGCCTCGGAGGTCATGGCCATCCTGTGCCTGTCGACCGACCTGAAGGATCTGGAAAAGCGCCTCGGCGACATCATCGTCGCCTATCGTCGCGACAAGTCAGCCGTCTATGCCCGCGACCTCAAGGCCGACGGCGCCATGGCCGTGCTGTTGAAGGACGCCATGCAGCCTAACCTGGTGCAGACGCTGGAGAACAACCCGGCCTTCGTGCATGGCGGCCCGTTCGCCAACATCGCGCATGGCTGCAACTCGGTCGTCGCCACCACGACGGCGCTCAAGCTCGCCGACTACGTCGTCACCGAAGCCGGCTTCGGCGCCGACCTGGGTGCTGAAAAGTTCTTCGACATCAAGTGCCGCAAGGCAGGCCTCAAGCCGGCGGCGGCCGTCATTGTCGCCACCGTGCGCGCCATGAAGATGAATGGCGGCGTCAAGAAGGAAGACCTCGGCAAGGAGAACGTCGAGGCGGTGAAGAAGGGCTGCGCCAACCTCGGCCGCCACATCGAGAATATCCGCCAGTTCGGCGTGCCGGCGGTGGTTGCGATCAACCACTTCTACTCCGACACCGACGCCGAAATCCAGGCGATGAAGGACTATGTCGCCTCGATGGGCGAAGAGGCGATCCTGTGCAAGCACTGGGCGCACGGCTCGGCCGGCATCGAGGATCTCGCCAACAAGGTGGTGGCACTGGCCGAATCCGGTGCTTCGCAGTTCGCGCCGCTCTATCCCGATGCGATGCCGCTGTTCGAGAAGATCAACACCATCGTCCAGCGTATCTATCGCGGCTCGGAAGCGATCGCCGACAAGTCGGTGCGCGACCAGCTCAAGGCCTGGGAAGACGCCGGCTACGGCCACCTGCCGGTGTGCATGGCCAAGACGCAGTACTCGTTCTCGACCGACCCGAACCTGCGCGGCGCGCCGACCGGCCACACGGTGCCGGTGCGCGAGGTCAGGCTTTCGGCAGGTGCGGGCTTCGTCGTCATCATCTGCGGCGAGGTCATGACCATGCCCGGCCTGCCCAAGGCGCCATCCTCGGAAAAGATCTTCCTCAACGAGGCCGGCCAGATCGAAGGCCTGTTCTAAAATCCTTCAATTCAAACCGCAAAGGGCGCCGCAGCGATGCGGCGCCCTTCCTGATTTCGGACAGTTCTACGCGGCGCTGCGTGACAGCGCCCGCTGGTTGGAGCCGAAGATGGTGTCGCGTTCCGGCAGCGCGCCGGTCTTCAGGCACTCGACCCATTCGGCGGTCTTGAGCACGGCGGCAAAGCGCGACTGCAGGATGATCGTGACCACGCGGTGGATCTCCTCGGCCGAGGCGTAGCCGGCGCTGTTGGCGTAAGGCACCGATCCGGTCGCATCCGACAGGAACTCGACGGCAAAGCCCATATGCACGGCGTGGATGATGGTCGACAGGTCGCAATTGTGCGTCATGTAGCCGACCACCGTGATCGTATCGATGGCGTTGGCGCGCAGCCAGTCCTCGAGGTCGGTGCCGGTGAAGGCGGAGGGCAGGTTCTTTTCGACATAATGGTCGCGCCCACGCCTGGCGATTTCGGGATGCAGTTCGCCGCCATGGCTTCCCCCGGCGAAGATCGGCGATGTCTCGGGCGCCATCTGCTTGACGACCACCACCTTGATGCCGGCAGCAGTCGCTGCATCCATCGCCCGCGCCACATGGACGACGCTGTCGCGGAACGGCGGATGCTGGATGGCAAGACTGCCGCCATCATAATCGTTCTGCACATCGACGACGATCAGCGCCCGGCGTGGCGTGGTGTTGGCTGGGTCAGACATGGTGTTTTCCTTTCCGGCTTGAATGTGATGGACCGAAAATAGGCGGACTCCGCGACAGTCGAAAGTGGCCCGATTGACATCATTCGAAAGAATTGGGACAATCCGCATTCAACTGCCGGAAGCACCCATGACCGACCCGATCATTGCCGTACTCGCCTTCGACGGCATCAGCCCGTTCCATCTTTCCGTACCGTGCCTGGTCTTCGCAGAGGACAGGACGGCGCTGGGCCTGCCGCGCTTCGACTTCCGCATCTGCGCGGTCAAGCCCGGCCCGATCCACACCGAGGCCGGACTGACAATTGCCGCGCCGCATGGGCTCGAAGGGCTCGACGGCGCCGATATCGTCATCATTCCAAGCTGGCATCATCTCGGCGAACCGGCATCGCCGCCGCTGATGGAGGCGTTGCGCCGGGCGCACCAACGCGGCGCCTTGATCGTCGGCCTGTGCCTTGGAACCTTCGCCATTGCCGCGGCCGGGCTGCTTTCGGGCCGTCGTGCCGCGACGCACTGGGCCTATTCCGAACAGTTGCAGAAAATCCATCCCGACGTCGCCGTCGATGCCTCGGTGCTCTATGTCGACAATGGTGACATCGTGACCTCGGCCGGCGTCGCCGCCGGTCTGGACTGCTGTCTCCACATCGTGCGCGCCCGCTACGGCGCGGAAGCGGCACTGCGGCTCGCCCGCCAGATCGTTCTTTCTCCGCATCGGCAGGGCGGGCAGGCGCAATTCATCGAGCATCCGGTGGAAAGAAGCGCGGACGCCGACCGGTTCACCCAGGCCCTCGACGCGGTTCGCGCGGCGCTCGGAGAGACGCATAGCCTGGATAGCGTCGCCGAAGCCGCCGGCCTGACCCGGCGCACCTTTACCCGCCGCTTCCAAAAATCGATCGGCACCAGTTTCGGCGATTGGCTGACCTGCCAACGGATAGAACTGGCTCAACGGTTGCTGGAGGCGACAGAGAAATCGATGGACCTGGTGGCGTTCGAAGCCGGCTTCGGCAGCGCCACCTCGCTGCGCCAGCATTTTTCGGCAAGGCTCAGGACATCGCCGGCGCAATACCGGCGCGAGTTCTCCAGGCGGGCTGATCGGGACGAACGCGTGGTGCTGTCGTCCTGATCGTTCAAACCCGCTTGACTGAGCGCGCCGGATTGCCGACCACCGTGGTGTTCGCAGCCACGTCGCGCGTCACTACCGCCCCCGCACCGACAATGGCACCTTCACCGATGCTGACGCCGCCAAGGATGACCGCTGAGCCGCCGATCCACGCATTGGCGCCGATCTCGACCGGCTTGGCGATCTCCAGTCCAGCTTGCCGCCCAGCGACCTCCTTGTGATGCTCGGCACAATAAATCTGCACATTGGGGCCAAGCAGCGTTCCCTTGCCGATGCGCACACTCGCCGTGTCGAGGATGGTGCAGCCGGCATTGAGAAAGACGCCGTCGCCGAGAAAGATGTTGAAACCATAGGCGCAGTGAAACGGCGCCTCGATGCGGGCACCCTCGCCGGCGTCGCCGAGTAAAGCTTTCAAGCCCGACCCGAGATTGCCGCGCTGCCGCGGCGGCAGGCAATTGTGCTCGAACACCGCGTCACGCGCTACCATACGCAAGGACTCCAGCTCATCATCGAGGCAGGTGTACCATTCGCCGGCCGCCATCCTCACGCGCTCGCTTTCGGCCATGACGCGGTCTCCAGTTCACGTCCTTCAAAAGCACAAGTGCGGCCAACAGAAAAGCGCCGATGCAAGTACTGGTCAAATATTGGACCTATGGTAGCCTGCCGTCTCAAAGGCCGTCCTGGCCCGGTGATCGAGGGGGATCGACCATACTCTACATTCTCGCACTTCTGATCGGCGTCATTGCCGGTCTTCGCGCCATGACGGCGCCGGCTGCCGTTGCCTGGGGCGCTTATCTCGGCTGGCTGCCGGTTGCCGGCACCTGGGCGAGCTTCATGAGTCACTGGGCGGCTGTCGGCATCTTCACCATCCTGGCCATCGTCGAACTGGTCACCGACCAGTTGCCGTCGACGCCGAGCCGTAAAGTGCCGCAGCAATTCGGCGCCCGCATCGTCATGGGCGCCTTCACCGGCGCGGTGATCGGCGCGACAGGCGGTTCCAACCAGTGCCACCATCGGCGGCTTGATTGCCGGCGCCATCGGCGCTGTCATCGGCACGCTGGGCGGCGCTGAAGCTCGCGGCCGGCTGGCGGCCGCCTTCGGCAAGGATCCGCCCGCCGCCTTCATCGAGGACGCGGTGGCGATCATCGGCGGCCTGCTGATCGTAGCGGCGGTGGCATGACGACGAAAACCTTCGACGCCATCATCATCGGTGCCGGACAGGCTGGCCCTCCGCTGGCCGGCCGACTGACGGCCGCCGGCATGAGCGTGGCGCTGATCGAGCGCAAGCTGGTCGGCGGCACCTGCGTCAACACCGGCTGCATGCCGACCAAGACCATGGTCGCCAGCGCCTACGCCGCGCATCTTGCGCGCCGCGCCGCCGACTATGGCGTGACGCTCAGTGGCCCCGTCGGCGTCGACTATGCCAGGATCAAGGCGCGCAAGGACAAGGTGACGATCGACGCCCGCACCAATCTCGAGACCTGGATTGCCGGCATGGACAAATGCACCCTCTATCGCGGCCATGCGCGTTTCGAATCCGCCAACACGGTGCGCGTCGGCGACGATCTGCTGACCGCCGAAAAGATCTTCCTCAACACCGGCGGCCGAGCCTCGGTCCCAGACCTGCCCGGCATCCACGACATCGACTATCTGACCAATTCCTCGATGATGGATCTCGACGTGCTGCCGCGCCATCTCATCGTCGTCGGCGGCAGCTACATCTCGCTCGAATTCGCACAGATGTTCCGCCGCTTCGGTAGCGAAGTCACCGTCATCGAGAAGAGCCCACGCCTGACCGGCCGCGAGGACGAGGATGTCTCCGCCGCCATCCTGTCGATCCTCGAAAACGAGGGCATCACGGTCCATGTCGGCGCCGACGACATCGCTTTCGCCAGACAGGGCCAGGACATTGCCGTGACCTTCTCCGCCGGCAAACCGCCGGCGGTCGGCTCGCACGTGCTGCTGGCTCTGGGGCGGACGCCCAACACCGATGACCTCGGCCTGGAGAGGGCTGGCGTGGAGGTCGACAAGCGCGGCTTCGTCTCTGTAGACGACCAGTTGCGCAGCAGCGTGCCCGGCATCTGGGCGATGGGCGACTGCAACGGCAGGGGCGCCTTCACCCACACCTCCTACAACGACTACGAGATCGTCGCCGCCAACCTGCTGGACAACGATCCGCGCAAGGTCAGTGATCGCATCGAAGCCTATGCGCTCTACATCGACCCACCGCTCGGCCGCTGCGGCATGACCGAGGCCGCGGTGAAGAAATCCGGCCGTCGCGCGCTGGTCGGCCAGCGGCCGATGACCCGCGTCGGCCGCGCTATCGAAAAGGGCGAGACGCAGGGCTTCATGAGGATTCTGGTCGACGCCGACACCAGGCAGATCCTCGGCTGCTCGGTGCTCGGCCCCGGCGGCGACGAGGTTATCCATTGCGTACTCGACCTGATGTACGCCAAGGCGCCCGTCGACACGCTGGCGCGTGCCGTGCACATCCACCCGAATGTCTCGGAGCTGTTGCCAACCATTGCCCAGGAATTGAAGCCGCTGGCCTGACAGCCTGTTGGCGACCCCATTTCAAAGCTCTTCCTTTTCTGCATCGCTGCAATGCAGCAATGCAGCTTGCGCACGGTGGCGTCCTTCGCGCAGTTTCAATTTGAACCGATTCAGTCTGGACGCCCCATGCCCTTGCCGATCCTTGCGCTTGCCATTGCGTCCTTCTGCATCGGCACCACCGAATTCGTCATCATGGGCCTGCTGCCCGAGGTCGCAGCCGACCTCGGCGTGTCGATCCCTTCGGCGGGCCTGCTGGTCACCGGCTATGCGCTGGGTGTCGTCTTCGGCGCCCCGATCGTCGCAATGGCCACCGCGCATTTGCCGCGCAAGCCGGTGCTGGTCGGGCTGGCCGTCCTGTTCGTCATCGGCAATCTGTTTTGCGCCATCTCGCCCAACTACTGGACGCTGATGGCCGCGCGCGTTTTCACCGCTTTCGGCCATGGCGCCTTCTTCGGCATTGGCTCGGTCGTTGCCGCCAGCCTGGTACCGCGCAACAAACGGGCCAGCGCCATCGCGCTGATGTTCGCCGGGCTGACGCTGTCCAACATCCTGGGTGTTCCCGCCGGAACCGCACTTGGCGAAGCGTTCGGCTGGCGCTCCACCTTCGTTGCCGTGGTCGGTATCGGCCTGATCTCGGTGGCAGCGATCGCCTGGCTGGTGCCGTCCGATGTCGCCCAGCCAAGCGGTGGCGGCCTGCGCGGCGAACTGCGCGTGCTGGGCAAGCTGCAGGTCTGGCTGGCGATGCTGATCGCGGCGCTGACTTCCGCAAGCCTGTTCACCGTCTTCACCTACATCAAACCCTACCTCACCGAGGTGTCGGGCTTGTCGACCTCCGCAGTCACGTGGGTTCTGCTGCTGTTCGGCGCGGGCATGACCATTGGCAACATTATCGGCGGCAGACTGGCCGACTGGAAACTGATGCCGACAGTGATCGGCACGCTGCTGCTGATGGCCCTGCTCTTCGTTGGCTTCAGGCAGTTCGGCGCAATCGCAAGCGTTGCCGTCGGCATCGTCTTCCTGTGGGGTCTGCTGATCTTCGTCGTCGTCCCGCCGCTGCAGATCCGGGTCGTCGAGGCCGCTTCCGAGGGGCCGAACCTCGCCGCCACGCTGAACCAGGGCGCCTTCAATGTCGGCAATGCCAGCGGCGCCTGGATCGGCGGCGTGGCCCTGTCCGCCGGTGTTTCCTATGCCAATTTGCCGCTGGTCGGCGCAGCACTAGCTTTGTTGGCGGTCACCGTCGCCGTGCTGTCGCAGGCGCTGGACCGGCGCGCGCCGGTCATCCCGCTTCCGGCTGAATAGCCTCTTGCGCCCATAGCGCGGCGGGCTGGACCAATCGACATCGGCGCCTTCAAATCGCATGTCTCTCGCTCTTGATGGAGGAAGTCATGCAGAAATCGATCGAGCGCATCGCCGGCGAAAGCGAAGGGGTTTCCTACGAATTCCCGCTGTTCCGCTTCACTGGTTCCGACAAGGCTGCTCCTTCGGCCTATCTGCAGGCGGCACTCCACGCCGGCGAGTTGCCGGGCGTCGTCGCCATCGACGCGCTGATGCCGATGGTTGCCAGGGCGGAGGCCGAAGGCCGCATCAAGGGCAATCTCACCATCGTGCCCTGGGCCAATCCGATCGGCCGGGCGCAATATCATTTCGGCGAGCATCAGGGCCGCTTCCATCTGGGCACGCGCACCAATTTCAACCGCGGCTTTCCGCTGCTCGCCGCGCCCGACACAGCGCTCTTGCCCGACACCACCCTTGGCAGCGTCGACCAGCGGCTGAAGACGCGGCTGGTGCAGCTCTCACTCGGCCATGACATCGTGCTCGACCTGCACTGCGATGACGAGGGCCTCGCCTATCTCTACGTCCACACCAGCCTGTGGCCTGCCATGGCCGATTGCGCCGCCGCCATGGGCGTCGACGCGGTCGTGCTGTGGAGCGAGGACACCGACGGCACCTTCGAGGGCGCCTCGATCATGCCCTACCAGAACGTCCCCGCCGATGTGGCCAAGCTCGACCGCCGCGTCGCCACCACCGTCGAATATCGCGGCATCCTCGATGTCGACGGTGCCCTGGCCGCCGCCGACGCCGACGGCCTCTACCGGCTGTTGGTGGCGCGCGGCGTGATCGCCGATAGCACCCTGCCCGCGCCGGGTCCTTTCACCGGCTTCGTGGCGCCATTGGAAAACATCGACATGATGCCGGCGCCACGGGCCGGTGCCGTGCTCTACGACGTGAAACCCGGCGACCGCGTCGCCAGGGGCGCGCGCCTCGCCACCATCGTCCATGCACCGGGTGAAGCCGACGGCCGCACCGAGGTGTTCGCGCCGCAGGACGGCATCATCCTGACCCGCCGCTCGCGCCGCATCATCCGCGCCGGCGAGGATCTTCTGAAGCTGGTCGGCGACAGGAAGAGCACCGACGCCCGGTCGGGAACGCTGGAGGACTGACTTAACCCGAAATAGCCAGTCGCGCCTTCGCCTCCAGCCATTCCGCCATCTGCCGGTAAGGCACCGGGCCGTGGCTGATGCGGGCGACGCCGAGTTCGGCCAGCCGCTGGCGCGGCGGCACGTGCCCCAGCGCAATGATGTTGACCGGCAACGCGATTGCCTTGCAAAGCGTCTCGATCAGGTCCTCATCGCCAAGACCCGGCGCAAAGAAGCCGTGTGCGCCGGCTTTTTCGAAGGCCTGCGCGCGCTCGATGGCCTGGTCGAGCAGGACGTCGTCATGCGCATCCGGTTTCGCCTTGAGGAAGATGTCGGTTCGGGCGTTGATGAACGCCGGTATGCCGGAGGCCTTGACGGCCGCTGCCGCAGCTTCGATGCGTTTTACCTGGACAGAAATGTCGTGCAGGCCGGTGCCGCCGACAACCTGGTCTTCGAAATTGAAACCGATAGCGCCGGCCCGTAGCGCCAACGTCACCGTGCGAGCTACAATCTCCGGATCGACGCCGTAGCCGCCCTCGAGGTCCATGGTCACCGGCAGGTCGACGGCAGTGACAATGCGCTTGATGTTGTCGAGCGCCAGCTCCAGCGGGATTTTCTCGCCATCGGCATAGCCGAACGCGGCAGCCACCGGCCAGCTTCCGGTGGCGATCGCCTTGGCCCCTGCTTTCTCGACGATCTTGGCCGAGCCCGGATCCCAGGCATTGTAGAGAACGATCGGGTTTCCCTTGATGTGGAGGGAATGGAACGTCCGCGCGCGCTCGATCTGCTCGGTCATGATTGTTTTCCCGTCTTCCTGCTGTTGATGAACATTCTAAGCGCCATAGCCGGCTCTGGCGATGTACCATGAGGTGCAGAAGCGACAGCCACCGCAGGCTTTTCAAATCAGTTGCGCATCCGGTTTTTCGCGGCTATGGATTTCGCCATGAACATGCGTTCGATCAAGACCATTTGGTGGTGGGCCTGCTGACAGCGGCCTGTTCGAACACGTGCGCGTGAAAAGAGAGGGTGGCCGCAGCGGAAAGTCCGGGCGGCCATTTGTTTTTTCCAAGCCATTCCCGGGTCCGTTGCCCCAAGACGCTGATGGAGACGGCAATGACGATAAAGCTTCTGGAAAACGGCGCGGAAAGTTTCGTGACCGCGGGTGGCATAACCATCACGCGCGCGCGCCACGATCGGCCCTATGCAGGTGCGATTGACGCCTATGTCGATGGCCTGAATTCGCGCCGCGGCGCTGTATTTTCCTCGAACTATGAATATCCCGGCCGCTACACGCGCTGGGACACCGCCATCATCGATCCGCCACTGGTCGTCTCGGCGCGCGGCCGTGCCATGCGCATCGAGGCGCTGAACCGCCGTGGCGAGGCGCTGCTGCGGGTCATCGGCAAGGCGCTCGCCAGCCAGGCGGATGTCACCATCGCCGAGACGTCGAAGACACTCATCCGCCTCGATGTCGCCAAGCCCGGCCGTGTCTTCACCGAGGAGGAGCGCAGCCGCGTCCCTTCGGTCTTCACGGTGCTGCGCGCCATCACCGCTCTGTTCAGGACCGAGGAAGACGCCAATCTCGGTCTTTACGGCGCTTTCGGCTACGACCTCGCCTTCCAGTTCGACCCGGTCGACTACAAGCTCGAGCGCAAGCCAAGCCAGCGCGACCTGGTGCTTTTCCTGCCCGACGAGATCCTGGTCGTCGACCATTATTCGGCCAAGGCCTGGACTGACCGCTACGACTATGCCGGTGAAGGTTTTTCGACCGAAGGGCTGCCGCGCGACGAAATCGCCGAGCCGTTCAAGAGCCCCGACCGCATCCCGCCGCGCGGCGACCATGAACCGGGCGAATACGCCAATCTGGTCCGCAAGGCGATGGATTCGTTCAAGCGCGGCGACCTGTTCGAGGTCGTGCCCGGCCAAATGTTCTACGAGCGCTGCGAAACCCAGCCATCCGAGATTTCGCGCAAGCTGAAGGCAATCAACCCCTCGCCCTATTCCTTCTTCATCAATCTGGGCGAAGGCGAATACCTGATCGGCGCCTCGCCCGAAATGTTCGTTCGCGTCAACGGCCGCCGCGTCGAGACCTGCCCGATCTCGGGCACCATCAAGCGCGGCGACGATGCCATTTCGGACTCCGAGCAGATCCTGAAACTGCTCAACTCCAAGAAGGACGAATCCGAGCTGACCATGTGCTCGGACGTCGACCGCAACGACAAGTCGCGGGTCTGCGAGCCGGGTTCGGTGCGCGTCATCGGCCGTCGGCAGATCGAAATGTATTCGCGCCTGATCCACACGGTCGACCACATCGAAGGCCGGCTGCGCGAAGGCATGGATGCCTTCGATGCCTTCCTGTCGCATGCCTGGGCGGTCACCGTCACCGGCGCGCCGAAACTGTGGGCCATGCGCTTCATCGAACAGAACGAGAAGAGCCCGCGCGCCTGGTATGGCGGTGCGATCGGCATGGTCAATTTCAACGGTGACATGAACACCGGCCTGACGCTCCGCACCATCCGTATCAAGGACGGCATTGCCGAAGTGCGGGCCGGCGCCACATTGCTGTTCGACAGCATTCCCGAGGAAGAAGAAGCCGAAACCGAACTGAAGGCATCCGCCATGCTCTCCGCCATCCGCGACGCCAAGACAGGCAATTCCGCCAGCACCGAGCGCACGACCGCGCGCGTCGGCGACGGCGTCAACATCCTGCTGGTCGACCACGAGGATAGTTTCGTCCACACGCTGGCCAATTATTTCCGCCAGACCGGCGCCAACGTCTCGACCGTTCGCTCGCCGGTGCCTGAGGAAGTCTTCGACCGGCTGAAACCCGATCTCGTCGTGCTGTCGCCCGGCCCCGGCACGCCGAAGGACTTCGATTGCGCCGCAACCATCAAGAAGGCGCGCGCCCGCGAACTGCCGATCTTCGGCGTCTGCCTTGGCCTGCAGGCATTGGCGGAGGCCTATGGCGGCGAACTGCGGCAGCTGCACATACCGATGCACGGCAAGCCGTCGCGCATCCGGGTCTCCAAGCCCGGCATCATCTTCTCGGGCCTGCCCAAGGAAGTGACCGTCGGCCGCTACCACTCGATCTTTGCCGATCCGGTGCGCCTGCCCGACGATTTCATCGTCACAGCCGAGACCGAGGACGGCATAATCATGGCCTTCGAACACCGCAAGGAGCCTATCGCCGCGGTACAGTTCCACCCGGAATCGATCATGACGCTCGGCCACAATGCCGGCATGCGCATCATCGAGAACATCGTCGCCCACTTGCCCCGCAAGGCCAAGGAAAAGGCCGCCTGACGATCATGGCTGAAGCCGAGAACACGATGGCGATCGCGGCCAAGGCGGCCGCGAAGCGCAAAATCGCCAATCTCGCCTTCTGGTCGATTATCGTCGCTTTTGTCGTGCTCGCGCTGAAGGCTGCCGCCTGGTACGTCACCGGCTCGGTGGCGCTCTACTCGGACGCCTTGGAATCGATCGTCAACGTCATTGCCTCGGTTGCAGCCTTCTGGGCGATCCAGGTCAGCCACAAGCCGGCCGACCAGGACCACCCTTTCGGCCATCACAAGGCCGAGTATTTCTCGGCGGTGCTGGAAGGCGTGCTGATCGTGCTCGCCGCCCTTTTGATCCTCAACGAGGTCTGGCGCCACTGGCAGACCCCGGCACCGCTCGAACAGCCCTGGGAAGGTCTTGCCGTCAACGGCGTCGCTACGGTCATCAACGCCTTCTGGGCCTGGACGTTGATCCGCGCCGGCAGGGCGGAGAAATCACCGGCACTGGTCGCCGACGGCAACCACATCATGACCGACGTGGTCACCTCGATCGGCGTCTTCGGCGGCCTGGTCGGAGCGATCCTGACCGGTTGGCAGATCCTTGACCCCGCACTTGCCGTCCTCGTGGCTTTGAACATCCTGTGGCAGGGCTGGCATGTCATAGGCTCGTCGATGAACGGCCTGATGGACCGCGCCGTCGACACCCAGGAACACATGCGCATCCGTGACGTCATCTCGGCCAATTGCAAGGGCGCGCTCGAGGTGCACGACCTCAAGACGCGCATCGCCGGCCGCGCCACCTTCATCGAGTTTCATCTGGTCGTCGACGCAGACATGTCGGTCGGCGCCAGCCATGTCATCTGCGACCGCATCGAGGACGCGCTGAAAGCCGAAATCCCCTCGGTGCGCGTCACCATCCATGTCGAGCCCGACGACGAGGCCAAGCTGCCGAAGGGCACGACGGCCGTGCCGTTCGCCTGAGGCGGTTCACCAGGTCTCGATTGAGAGATCTTTTATCCGCTCGAATTCCCGGACATTACGGGTCATCAGCGTAAGGTTCCGAGCGCGCGCTTGCCCACCGATCAACGCATCGTAGGGACCGATCGGAGTTCCCAACGTCGCAAGCGTTGCCCGAATCTCCCCAGCATGTCTTGCGTCTTCTCGGTCGAATTCGAGCACCGGGAACTGCAGAGCTTCGATGCGCGCCAAATTTTCAGCTCTTCGCTGGCTCTTTTCAGCACCATAGTACAGTTCGTGCGCGACGATCGCAGAGAGGGCAAAGTCCTGCGGCCTGTGCCGTTTCAGCAACGCCAACAGACCCGCGTCGCCCTTGATGACCGCGATGACGGCATTGGTGTCGAGCAGGTAGATCACTTGAAAACGTCATCCAAGGCAGGTCGATCCTGCCCGTCTTGACGTTCGAGCGCCGCCTCGGCGAAATCGTTATCAAGCGGTCCGATCACTTGGTCTAGCCACGCCCAGTCCTGCGCAAGCGGTTCCAGAATGACGGTTTGCCCGTGACGGCGGATCGAAACCTCATCTGTTTCGAAACGGAACTCCTTGGGCAGACGCACAGCTTGTGACCGGCCCGACCAGAACACTTTCGCCTTGTCCATCATGCTATCCTCAAATGAGATATAGCAAAGATATATCCCTTCATGGCGACATAGACAAGTCCGAGCTCAGGGCGAGCAGGCCGATTGCGGCATCGGCTGCAGCCGATAGACCTTGTCGTCGGATTTCGTCTTGCCATCGGCGGCCTTCGAACACAGGTCGACGATCGCGAGTGCACTGTTGGGATTTGCCAGCATTATCGTGCCATTGAGGCCACGCTTGAGGAAAATCTCCTTCTGCGCGATGTCGCAGGAAAAATCGCTCATCTTCGAACTGGCCGCGCAGCGCCACTGGTCGGCTTCGCCCTGGCAGGAATAGGTCTGCGTCACCTCAGCCGATCCCTGCCGTGTGGTGACGGTAACGGCAATGTCGGCGCCGTCTGGCCAGTTGGCGGCGTCGCCACCCGGGGCGAAGGACGCCAGCTCTACCTTGCCGCGGAAAACCCGGATCGACCGGGTGAGTTGATCGGGGTGCGAGGCGAGATGCGCTGCATCGTAGTCGCGCCCATAGCAGAAGGCCTGGTCCGGCTTCAGCCGCTCGCGCAGCGGCGGGCCTAGCGCCGGGTCGACCGGATCGATGCGCGCGAACTCCGCCTTGCAGGTCGCCGCTGGGATCGGGTCGAGGCGAAAATTGTCGTCATCCTTGCCGAGTGCCTGCCTGCTATATTCCGCAGCGCCAAGTTCTTCTTCCGAACCGGCATCGAGATAGATGTCGGGCTGCAGATCCGAGAGGAACAGCCGGCCCTTGTCGTCGACCTTCAGCGACGCAAGCGTCCGGTCGCATTCCATGCCGCAATGAACCGGGCCTGTCTTGCCGTCCTCGGACGCATGATTGCACCAGCCGCCGGCCCATTCCGGCGACTTGGCGCCGCGCACGGTGGTGGCGATGAAGGCATTGTAGGACGTGTCGGAATTCACGGTCGGTTCCTCGTTCGGCCGGCTGACCGGATCATGGCCGTAGTAGAAGAAGATCCGCGTCACCTTCTGCTTCGGGTGCGCCTTGAGATGCCCCGCATCATAGACGCGGCCGAAACAGGCATCAGCGCCGTTCGGACTGAGTTCGGTGAGCTTCAGCGCATCGTCGGCGGAGGCCGATCCGGCAAGCAAGCCAAGCAGCGCCGCGCCAAACCCGGCGCCGGCGACTGTCTTCCATTCCCCTGCCCTGAACGCCATGTGATCTCTCCTCCGCATCGACAGGACGCAACGTCAATTTATGCTAGTATTGCGGCCGCAGCCACGCAATTCGCGGCGGGCCGCCAAGCGGAGGAGGATTCCATGCGTCGGCGCGATATGTTCCGCGCGGTTCTTGCCGGAACCGGAACGCTTCTCGGTTTGCGGGCAGCACAGGCAGCCGCCACCGAGCCCGCAAGGCAAAAAGTCGCCTACCACTTGAGCGACACCGACAAGGTCAATTTCGTGCTCGGCAACATCAAGAACCACTATGAGGGCACCGGCGGCAATGTCGACATCGTGCTGGTCGTGCATGGTCCCGCGCTCGCGGCCTTCAAGTCGAAAGGCATATCGGCCGCGATTTCCGGGCGCTTCGCCGGCCTGGTGCGGCAGGGGCTGGAACCCCAAGCCTGCGCCAACACCATGCAAGGCATGGATATTTCGCTCCCCGACCTGCTCGCCGGGTTTCATGCCGCCGACAAGGGCGGCGTCGTCAAACTCGCCGAACT
Source organism: Mesorhizobium sp. M7A.F.Ca.MR.176.00.0.0 (assembly GCF_004023165.1). NCBI lineage: Bacteria > Pseudomonadati > Pseudomonadota > Alphaproteobacteria > Hyphomicrobiales > Phyllobacteriaceae > Mesorhizobium > Mesorhizobium sp. M7A.F.Ca.MR.176.00.0.0. The sequence continues at coordinate 22,778 of NZ_RZTC01000095.1, forward strand.
GCAAGGCCAGGGTTACGCCTATCTGCATCCGTAGAGCGGTTTGTTTGGCGCAAATTCCCCGAGGGAAAGCGCTACTCGCTTTGCCGGGAAACCGCTCCACACGTTTCCTTGAATTGCTCAAAGGCTTGAACACCGGGGTGGCAAGGGCCTACGAAGGACAGGCAGACCTCCCGGAGGAAGAACCGTGCCAGCCACCACACTCAGCATACCCGATCTTGCCGGCAAGGCAGTGCTGGTCACCGGTGCGTCGACCGGCATCGGAGCGGCGCTCGCGCTGGCCTATGCAGCGCAGAAATGCAAGGTGGCGCTGCACTACAATTCGAGTCAAGACGCCGCCGAGAAGCTCGGCCTGACGATTGCCGACAAGGGCGGCGAGGTGTTTCTCGTTCAGGGCGATTTTTCCGTTGCCGCCGATGTCGAGCGCGTCGTCGAAGACAGCGCGCAATATTTCGGCCGCCTCGACGGGCTGGTCAACAATGCCGGCGGCATGCTTGGCCGCATCCCTTATGCCGAGCAGACCGAGGCGCATTACGACGCTGTGATGGACCTCAATGCGCGCTCGGTGCTGACTGCTTCGCGCAAGGCGATCCCGTGGCTGAAGAAACAGGGCGGCTTCATCGTCAACACCTCCTCGATCGCCGCGCGCAACGGCGCCGGCGGCGGCGCCGGGCTTTACGGCTCGGCCAAGGCCTTCGTCTCCAATGTGACGCGCGGCATGGCCAAGGAACTGATCGGCTTCGGCATCCGCGTCAACGCGGTAGCGCCCGGAACCATTCTCACCCCGTTCCACGAGCGCTATTCGACCGACGAGCAGATGAAGGGCATGGTCGCCACCATTCCGCAGGGACGCGCCGGCACGGCGCAGGATTGCGTCGGCGCCTATCTGTTCCTCTCTTCGGACCTTCTCAGCGGCTACATCACCGGCCAGGTGATCGAGGTGAATGGCGGCCAGTTGATGCCTTGAACGGCTACCGGCATACTGGCGGTCTGCATGTTCTTGTCGAAAACCTCAAAGGGAGACAACGGAATGTACGGACTGATCGGCAAGATGCGGGCGGCGCGCGGCCAGCGTGACGCGGTCATGGACCTTCTGCGCGACAGTACAGGCGCCCTGCCGGGCTGCCTGAGCTATATCATCGCGCGCGACCCCGCCGATGCCGACGCGATCTGGGTCACCGAAGTGTGGACCGACGCCGAAAGCCACAAGGCCTCGCTGCAGCTTCCCGAAGTCCAGGCGGCGATCGCCAAGGCGCGGCCGTTCATCGCCGGCTTCGAATTCCAGGTCGAGACCCACCCCGTCGCCGGCTTCGGGCTGGCTGACGGCAAGACGGGGTGAGTTCGATGCCAACTTTGAGGAGCAACCTTTGACGCGGACAGTAAACATTCGCGATGCGAAAGCCCATCTGTCGCGCCTTGTGAGACGTGCAGCCCAAGGCGAGTCGTTTGTTATTGCCAAATCCGGCAAGCCGTTGGCCAGAATCGTGCCGATCGAACAGCCGGCGCTGCAGGCGCGACGGGTCGGTTTTATGGAGGGCCAGTTTTCTGTCCCCGACGATTTCGACCGCATGGGTCGCAATGAGATCGAGCAACGGTTCGACGCCGGCTTATGAAACCTGTTACTCGACACTTGGACGGGTGAAACAATCATTTTTCTGTGAATCGCGGTTCGCATTTTTCGCCCTGCGGGTCTAAGACCGAAACATGGATTCCTCGGCCGAGCAGCCATCCCCGGACCTGCCCACACTCGAGCGCATGGCGCGGATGCGCAAGCTCTGGCAGTGGCTTGCCCTGCTGGTTGTTTCCCTGCTGTTTGCCGGCGCGCTGGAACTCGCCACCCTGCCGGCGGCGTTGCTGATCGGACCGATGCTGGCGGCCATCGTCGCCGGCACCAATGGCGCCACGGTGCGTGTGCCGCGTCTTCTGTTTGGCGCCGCCCAGGCGATCGTCGGCTGCCTCGTCGCCAGCTCGATCTCGGCCGACATCTTTCCGGTCTTCTACCAGGAATGGCCGCTGTTTTTCGGCGTCGTGGTGGCGACCGTCACTGCCTCCAGCCTGCTCGGCTGGCTGATCAGCCGCTGGCGCATCCTGCCCGGCACCACCGCCGTCTGGGGCTCGTCGCCGGGTGCGGCCACCGCCATGGTGCTGATGGCCGGTGCCTTCGGTGCCGACCAGCGCCTCGTCGCTTTCATGCAATATCTGCGCGTCATCTTCGTCTCGATGACCGCAGCACTCGTTGCCAAGATGTGGGTCGACACCTCGGGCGTCGAAATCCCGCTCATCGTCTGGTT
>NZ_RZTC01000096.1:0-25073 GCF_004023165.1 Mesorhizobium sp. M7A.F.Ca.MR.176.00.0.0
AGGAGCCGATATAGAAATGACGAAGGAGATCATCGAGGCGGGCAAGCGGCTGGGTATTGGCGTGCACGACCATGTCATCATCGGGCGCAAGGGCTATTCGAGCATGAAGGGCCTGCTGCTGATCTAGGAACGGCCCTTCTCGAAGGTCGCTGTAGCAAAAAGGCGGTATTTTTCCCGTCAAGATAGTCGGCTCTGGAATTTCGATCGCAAAAAGAGCTATGATGAACTTGGCATTCGCCGGGACAGCTTCGATCGCCCTTTGAATGCCGGGAGGACGGGACATGGCCGTAGCGCTTGTACTCGTTTTGATCGTTGTGGGCTCGGTGCTGTTTCACCTGCTGAGTCCATGGTGGTGGACGCCTATTGCCTCGAACTGGGGCTATATCGACAACACCATCAGCATCACCTTCTGGATCACCGGTGTCGTCTTCGCCGCCGTGGTTCTGTTCATGGCCTATTGCGTCTTCCGCTTCCGTCATCGGGAAGGGAATCGGGCTGCCTACGAACCGGAAAACAAGCGCCTCGAATCGTGGCTGACGATCGTCACCGCGGTCGGGGTTACGGCGTTGCTGGTTCCCGGCCTGTTCGTCTGGAGCCAGTTCGTCAACGTTCCCAGCGACGCAACCGTGGTCGAAGTCGTCGGCCAGCAGTGGCAGTGGAGTTTTCGTCTGCCTGGCAAGGACGGCAAGCTTGGCAGATCCGACACCCGCGAGGTCACCGCGGACAATCCGCTGGGCGTGATCGCCGGCGATCCCAACGGTCAGGACGATGTCGTGGTCGAAGCGGCTGATTTGCATTTGCCGGTCGGCAAGCCGGTCAAGATGCTGCTCCGCTCGATCGACGTGCTGCATGATTTCTACGTGCCGGAGTTCCGCGCCAAGATGGACATGATCCCGGGCTCGGTCACCTATTTCTGGTTCACGCCGACCAAGACAGGAACCTTCCAGGTGCTGTGCGCCGAGCTTTGCGGCCAAGGCCACCCTCTGATGAATGGCATCGTCATAGTCGACACCGAGCAGGACTATGTGGCCTGGCTCGACCAGCAGCAGACATTCGCGCAATTGTCGGCGCCCCAGCAGACGGGCTCGGCGCAACAGGCGCCGGGCAAGGCAACGGCATCAGCTTTAAAAGTTGCGGCAAAACTCGAAACTGTCGGGTCCCGCTGAAAAGGGCACGGAGGAACTCCTCCTATGGTCGATATCACGCCTGCAGATGCGGTCCCGGCCGCCGAAGTCCCGGAAATGGAACTCTACCATCCGCACAGCTGGTGGACGAAGTATATCTTCTCGCAGGACGCCAAGGTCATCGCCATCCAGTATTCGGCGACGGCGACGGCAATCGGCATGGTGGCGCTGGTGCTGTCCTGGCTGATGCGGCTGCAGCTCGGTTTCCCCGGCACGTTCGACTTCATCACCCCGGAAGCCTATTACCAGTTCATCACCATGCACGGGATGATCATGGTGGTCTACCTGCTCACGGCGCTCTTCCTGGGCGGCTTCGGCAACTACCTGATCCCGCTGATGGTCGGAGCTCGCGACATGGTTTTCCCCTATGTCAACATGCTGAGCTACTGGATCTATCTGCTTGCCGTGGTGGTTCTGGTGTCGAGCTTCTTTGCGCCCGGCGGACCGACGGGTGCCGGCTGGACGCTTTATCCGCCGCAAGCCATCATGACCGGTACGCCAGGCGGCCAGGACTGGGGTATCATCCTGATGCTTGTCTCACTGATCCTGTTCATCATCGGCTTCACCATGGGCGGCCTGAACTATGTCGTGACGGTGCTGCAGGCCCGCACGCGGGGCATGACGCTGATGCGCCTGCCATTGACGGTCTGGGGCATCTTCACCGCCACCGTCATGGCGCTGCTCGCCTTCCCGGCGCTGTTCGTCGCCTGCGTGATGATGTTGTTTGACCGTGCGCTCGGCACCTCCTTCTTCATGCCGGCGATCGTCGAGATGGGCGAACAACTGCAGCATGGCGGCGGCAGCCCGATCCTGTTCCAGCATCTGTTCTGGTTCTTCGGTCACCCCGAGGTCTACATCGTGGCACTGCCGGCCTTCGGCATCGTCTCCGACCTGATCAGCACCCATGCGCGCAAGAACATCTTCGGCTACCGGATGATGGTCTGGGCGATCGTCGGCATCGGCGCGCTGAGCTTCGTGGTCTGGGCTCACCACATGTATGTCAGCGGCATGCACCCCTATTTCGGCTTCTTCTTCGCCACCACGACATTGATCATCGCCGTGCCGACCGCCATCAAGGTCTACAATTGGGTGCTGACGCTGTGGCGCGGCGACATCCATCTCACCATACCGATGCTCTTTGCCCTGGCCTTCATCGTCACCTTCGTCAACGGCGGCTTGACCGGCCTGTTTCTTGGCAACGTCGTCGTCGACGTTCCATTGTCGGACACGATGTTCGTGGTTGCGCATTTCCATATGGTCATGGGCGTCGCTCCAATCCTCGTGATTTTCGGCGCAATCTACCACTGGTACCCCAAGGTAACCGGTCGGATGCTGAATGAGACGCTCGGCCAGTTCCACTTCTGGGTCACGTTCCTCGGCGCCTATCTGATCTTCTTCCCCATGCACTATCTTGGCCTAGTGGGCCTGCCACGGCGCTATGCCGAACTGACCGACATGACGATCATGACGGAATCGGCCCACCACCTGAACTCCTTCATCAGCATCATGGCGTTCATCGTCGGCTTTGCCCAGATCGTGTTCCTGTTCAACCTGATCTGGAGCATCCGTCACGGCCGTGAGGCCGGCGGCAATCCCTGGCGCGCCACGACGCTCGAATGGCAGACGTCCGAAACCCCGCCGGCCCACGGCAATTTCGGCAAGGATCTGCCGATCGTCTATCGCTGGGCCTATGACTACAGCGTGCCGGGCGCCAAGGAGGATTTCATTCCGCAGAACGTGCCAGGCTCCTTCGGCACCTACAAGGAGCCGGCATGAGCGTCATCCTGGTCTTCCTGCTGGTGGTCGTCGCCTTTGTCGGATGGTGGCTTTCCCATCAGCGGCTGATGTCGAAGCCATGGCTCGAGCAAGGCATGGCCGAGGATTTTGTCGCCCTCGACCGCTCGGCGCTGCCGACGGCTAAGATCGGCCTCGGTGTCTTCCTCGCCGTTGTAGGCTGCCTGTTCGCGCTGTTCACCAGCGCCTACTTCATGCGCATGGCGCTGTCGGACTGGCAGCCGCTGCCGCTGCCGCGCCTGCTCTGGCTCAACACCGGCGTGCTGGTGCTCAGCAGCGTCGCGCTGCAATGCGCCTCGGCCGCCGCGCGCAAGCGGCAGAGCGATATGGTCAGACTCGGCCTCGCCACAGCCGGGCTCACGGCGCTTGCCTTCCTGGTCGGGCAGTTGGTGGCATGGCGGCAGTTGGCCGAAGACGGCTATCTGCTGAGCTCCAATCCGGCCAACAGCTTCTTCTACCTAATCACCGGCATGCATGGCCTGCACATACTCGGCGGGCTGGTCGGTCTCGGCAGAACGACTGCCGGCGCCTGGAATGGAGCGCGGCCGGAACGGCTTCGCCTCGGCGTCGAGCTGTGCGCCATGTACTGGCATTTCCTGCTTTTCGTCTGGCTCGCCATATTCGCCCTGCTTGCCGGCTGGGGCGCTACGTTCATAGACATTTGCCGACAATTGCTGACCTAAGGGATCAAGCGGATGTCCGAGACGACAATGACGCATATCAGCCAAACGACGCCCCGGCCAGCGGGTTGGCAAGGCATTGCCGCCGACTGGTCCTCGGATCAGCGGGCGTTCAAGAACGTGTCCTGGGGGAAGGCCATGATGTGGATCTTCCTGCTCAGCGACACCTTCGTCTTCGGCTGTTTCCTGCTCTCCTACATGACCGCGCGTATTTCGACGCGCGTGCCGTGGCCCAACCCGAGCGATGTCTTTGCGCTGCACATAGGCGGCTCGAATGTTCCGCTAATCCTGATCGCCATCATGACCTTCGTGCTGATCTCGAGCAGCGGCACGATGGCCATGGCGGTCAATTTCGGCTATCGCCGCGACCGCCGGAAGACGGCAATTCTGATGCTTCTGACCGCGGCACTCGGCGCGACCTTTGTCGGCATGCAAGCCTTCGAATGGACCAAGCTGATCACTGAGGGGGTGCGGCCCTGGGGCAACCCCTGGGGCGCCGCACAATTCGGTTCGTCTTTCTTCATGATCACCGGTTTCCACGGCACCCATGTGACGATCGGGGTAATCTTCCTGCTCATCGTGGCGCGCAAGGTCTGGCGCGGAGACTACGACACCGGACGGCGCGGCTTCTTCACCAGCCGCAGGGGTCACTACGAGAGCGTCGAGATCATGGGGCTCTACTGGCACTTCGTCGACCTGGTCTGGGTGTTCATTTTCGCTTTCTTCTATCTTTGGTGAGAGGCAGATATGGCTGAAGCAACCGCAAACGGCCTCGGACAACACGGACTTGGCGCTGGTCACGCCCATGAAGCTCGGACGGCTGCCCCCCATGCCGAGGTCCATCAGGAACACCCGATCAAACTCTATCTGGTGGTCTGGGCATGGCTGTTCATCCTAAGCGCCTGTTCCTACATGGTCGATTATTTCGGCCTCCACGGCTATCTCAGATGGTCGCTGATCCTGATCTTCATGATGCTCAAGGCGGGCCTGATCGTCGCCTTCTTCATGCACATGGCTTGGGAGCGGCTGGCGCTGACCTATGCGATCATCCTGCCGCCGATACTGGTGCTTGTGTTCGTGGCAATGATGGTCTTCGAAGCGGATTACACGCTTTTCACCCGGTTGGTGTTTTTCGGAGACGGGCCCTGAATCAAGAGCTGGGTGAGATCCATCTGCCCCGACTTCAGTTGTGCGACGATGCTGCTTGCCGTTCGGTTGCCTTGAAACAACGGGCGGCTGGTCCATTTTCCAGATATCGGAAGCGACATCGGCAGAATGACTTCTCTCGTTCTACGCGCGTCGCGAAGTCTGGCAAGGGAGGCCAAGATGACGATCGCAAACAGATTAAGGGATTTCATCGACGGCAAGGGAATTTCCTACGACACCGTCGCCCATCATCGCACTTCAACAAGCCGGCAGTCGGCAATAGCCGCGCATGTGCCCGGCAGCATCCTGGCGAAATCCGTGGTCGTTCACCACGAGCTTGGCTATACGCTGGCCGTGGTTCCGAGCACCCACAGGATCGAACTTGGCAGGTTGCAAGATGTCATGGACAAGCGTCTCGGACTCGCCTCCGAAGACGAGGTGGTTTCGCTCTTCGATGATTGCGACACCGGCGCCATTCCGCCGATCGGCGCTGCCTATGATGTACGCGGTGATTGTCAAAGAAAGCCTCGCCGATGCCGCCGACGTCTACTTCGAAGGCGGCGACCATAGAACGCTGGTGCATGTCAGTGGCGCGGATTTCCGTAACCTGATCATGTGCGCACACCAGGCTCGCTTCAGTCACCCGGCTTACTGACAGTTTCGATCAGAACCGCCCCCTCGCCTGTGCGGCGAGGAGACTTTGCTCAAACCGCCGGCCTTGCGGGCGGCTCCACGACCTTGCGGTAGACATGCCAGGTGGCGTGACCGAGGATCGGCAACACGACAGCCAGCCCGACGAACACCGGCAGCGAGCCGATAATCAGGGCGACGGCGACGATCAGGCCCCACACGGCCATGGTGATCGGGTTCGCCAGCACCACACGCACCGAGGTGTGGATGGCTTCGTAGGCGCCGACGTCCCGGTCGAGCAACAATGGGAAGGCGACGACCGTTGTGCACAACACCACCACAGCGAAGACCAAGCCTATGGCGTGCCCCAGGATAATCAGCGTCCAGCCGCGTCCGGTGGCAAATATTTCATTGATGAAGCCGGATATCGATTCAGGCGGAGCCGGGCCGAAAAGGTATTGGTAGAACATCTGCGCGGTCAAAAGCCAGGTGATGAAGATTGCAAACAGCATGATGCCGACCGCGGCAATGGCCGGCAGCGCCGGAGAATTCCTGACCTCGAAAGCATGCCTCCAGGAGGAGTCCACGCCGGCTTCCCGTCTGCGGCTGATTTCATAGAGGCCTATCGCCGCGAATGGGCCAATCAAGGCGAAACCGGAGACCAGCGGAAACAGCAACGGCAACGCATTGGCGCCCGAAGTCCAGGCGGCGAGCACGACACCCACGAGCGGATAGATCAGACAGAGAAAAACGATATGTGACGGTTTGACCATGAAATCGTCGACGCCCCGCCTGAGCGCGTCGAAAAGGTCGGAAACACCGATTTTTCGAATTTTGGTATGTTCCAGCGTCTCGCTGGCGCCTGCTATCACATGAAAGCTAGCCATGACCATTCCTCCAGACCAGGTCCGGTAAGGTCGCGGCTTCGCGGTGCTGCCGTTTGCGTGGCCACGCAAAACCGCGACCTGCACCGCAATCAACATACTCTCTTGCCAGAGACTTGTCGCCCTTTGTCAGAAGGGTCCCGGCGGTTCGGCTAGCTCTGGTGGTCTTTTTTCGATATTCTCGGGTTCAAAGGTGAAGGTCATGGATGAAAGGACGCTTCTCATACTCGGCCTCGGCGTGGTCGCCCTGCTGATCCTGGGATTCTGTGCGATTCCTTCGTGATGTTCGAGCCGATTCTGGTCCGCAACGCCTTCAATTCGGCAGTACAGACTGGCTGCCTCATCCGACCAGTATTCCGTTAACAGCGGTCTTGCCGTCAACTCCAGTTGACGTGGACGCTCGCATCGCGATCGTATCGGCAAGCAGTATGGCAAAGATCGCGAAAAGATAGAAAATCGAGAAGGCAAACAGCGCCTTTGCAGGCTTCATCTCCTCTTCGGGAGCGATCAGGACCTTCCAGGCGTGCCAGATGAAACCCGCGCCCAATGCAGTCGAAACAATTCCATAGAACTCACTCGCGAATCCGAACGCCCAGGGCAGCACGCCGATTGGCGCCAGGAGCAGCGAATAGGCGAATATCTGTTTTCTGGTCGAGGCCAAGCCAACCACGTTCGGCATCATCGGGATACCCGCAGCGGCGTAGTCGCCGACCTTGAACAGCGCGAGTGCCCAGAAATGCGGCGGCGTCCACAGAAAGATGATCAGAAACAGGATGAAGCTTTCAACGCCGATCGCGCCAGTGGCGGCCGCCCAGCCGATGACAGGAGGAAGGGCACCCGCCGCGCCGCCGATGACGATGTTCTGCGGCGTCGAGCGCTTCAGCCACATCGTATAGATGACAATGTAGAAGAAGATGGTGAAGGCCAGCAGCGATGCGGCAAGCCAGCCCACCAGCACGCCGAGCGTGATGACCGAAAGTGCGGAAAGCACCAGGCCGAAGCCGAGGGCTTCACCCGGCGTGACGCGGCCTGACGGAACCGGCCGCTTTGATGTGCGCGACATCAGCGCGTCGATGTCGGCGTCGTACCACATGTTGAGAGCCCCGGCCGCTCCTGCTCCGATCGCAATCGCACCGATTGCAATCACGGCGATGACCGGATTCATCGCACCGGGCGCCGCCATCAGGCCAACGAACGCAGTGAATACAGCAAGCGCCATGACCCGCGGCTTTAAAAGCGCGAAGAAATCACCCGCAGTCGCTTCCGAGAGGCGGATGTCGGTATCCTTGAGGCGGTTTTCCCTAGTCGACATCTCTGATGGAAGCACCTGGGCCATGATCCGAACTAAAGGCGCGAGCGAAAACTGAAAACCGGTCTTTGCTTACGCTGCCCTGGTTCGGATAAGATCACAGTAAAACAAGAGGTTAAACGCAGGACGGAGGTGTCAGGTCACTTGGAGAACGTTTTCAGATAGGCAATGACGTTGGCCACGTCCGCATCGTTCTTGAGGCCGGCAAACGCCATCTTGGACCCTTTTACCATGGCCTTGGGATCGTGAAGATAGGTCGTCAGTGTTGATTCATCCCATTTGAGGCCGGATTTGCCGGCCGCAATCATGGCATCGGAATATTTGAAATCTGGATGCGTCCCCGCGGTGCGGCCGATGACGCCGTGCAGCGATGGACCGATCTTGTTCTTGTCCTCCTCCACGATGTGGCAGGCCTTGCATTTGGCGAAGACCTTCTCGCCAGCAGCAGCATCCTGAGCCTGCGATGGACCGGCGACGAAGGTTGCAACAGAGATGACGGCGAAAAACGCGACTAAGCGCATGACTTTCCTCCCTGATCGTCAAATGTGCCCGAGACGATCCGCGCGTGCCGATCACACCAGCAATAGGCCTTGCACGGCGGAACAGATTATCCGCTTCTCCCCCCAAATGGAATTACGGCACCTATATACCACAGAGTCTGGCCGGCGGGTAGAAGAGGTCGACCGTACAAGGTTTAGGTGGCCTACAGTGGCTCAAGGTACATCCGTGTTGCAGCTGCCGGCTACCTGATTGACCGCTTCTCCGAACCCGGCGAGGTCGAAATCGGCCTCGCCGCGCCCCGCCAGCAGCCCGAACCGCCACGAAAGCTGGAGTCGGTTCGCGGCGACAAGGCGCCTGATGCCATCGGCGCCATCGCGCACAAGCATCCGGCCGCGCGGCCCGACCGCCCAGCTTTCATCGAACTTGCTCTCCTGATCGACCGTGATCGACATGGTGATCTTGCGGCTGGCCGAAACAGCGTCGTTCAATTGCAGCCATTCAGTCCAATGCGGCTCGCCGTTTGCCCGGCAGGCAATCGTCAGGATCGGGCTGTAGCTCAAGGCACCGCCGCCGGTGATCAGCTTGTTGGTGGCATAGAGCGAGGCCGTGACGAGGCCGTCTTCACTCGTGCCGAAGCGCCAGTTGTCAGACACCGTGCCGGCCTGGGCAATGCCGCAGGCCGAGACAAGGACCAGCGCGATTGCCGAAGCGTGTCCCAATTCGACGAACAGTCTCAACACGCCCTCCAACAACCAAGCGGCTTGCAATAGAAGCGCAGATAATGATCAAAGCTTGGTCGCCACAGGCCGCCGCTCGCGAAGCATGGCGGCTGTTGCAGTTTGGCAACGAAAAAGGCCGCCTCGAGGGCGGCCTTCCTGTTTCAGCGGAGCGCTGGTGTTATTCGGCGGCCTTCTTCTTCGGCGCGGCCTTCTTCTTGGGCTCTTCCGCGTCGTCGGCCTTCTTGGCGTCGGCCTTCTTGGCGGCGGCTTTCTTCGCCGGCTTCGCCTTGACGGCGGTCTCGTCCTCTTCGTCGTCGGCCATCAGCTCTTCCTTGCTGACCTTGACGTCGGTGACCGAAATCTGACCGAGCAGATGGTCGACCACCTTCTCCTCGAACATCGGCGCCCGCAGCGTGTTCAACGCTTCCGGGTTGTTGCGGTAGAACTCGAAGACTTCCTGCTGCTGGTTGCCCGGATAGCGGCGCACCTGCTCGAACAGGCCGCGCTGCAGCTCTTCGTCCGATACGGTCACGCCGGCCTTCTCGCCGATTTCAGCCAGCACCAGGCCGAGACGCACGCGGCGCTCGGCAAGCCGCAGATACTCGGCACGCGCCTCTTCTTCCGTCGTCTCTTCGTCGGCGAAGGTGCGTCCGGCTGCTTCCAGGTCACGATTGACCTGCGCCCAGATGTTGTTGAACTCGGCGTCGACGAGCTTCGACGGCGCCTCGAACGAATAAGCCGCGTCGAGCTGGTCGAGCAGCTGGCGCTTGACCTTCTGGCGCGTCATGGCGCCGAACTGGTTCTCGATCTGGCCGCGTACGACGTCGCGCAAGCGCTCCAGCGACTCCAGGCCGAGGTTCTTGGCGGTCTCGTCGTTGATTTCCAGCGCGCCGGGCTGGGACACTTCCTTGACGGTGACGTCGAAGGTCGCTTCCTTGCCGGCAAGATGCGCGGCCTGGTAGTTCTCCGGGAAAGTCACGGTGACCTGCTTTTCGTCACCGGCCTTGGCGCCGACCAGCTGATCCTCGAAGCCGGGGATGAATTCCTTCGAACCCAACACCAGCGGCTGATCGGTGCCCGCGCCGCCATTGAAGGCTTCGCCGTCGATCTTGCCGACATAGTCGATGGTGACGCGGTCGCCATTGGCGGCCTTGCCGGTCTTCGGCTCGTAGCTGCGCGCCGATTCGGCAACACGCTGGACCTGCTCGTCGATCTCGGCATCAGGCACGTCGAACACCTGGCGTGTCACCTTGATGTCGGAAAAGTCCTTGATCTCGATTGCCGGGATGATCTCGTAGTTGAGGCGGAATTCGAAGTCGGCGCCGCCGGCCAGGATCTTCTCGGCTTCCTTCTCGTCCTCGGTCATGATGACTTCGGGCTGCATGGCAGCCTTTTCACCACGCCCGGTAATGATCGAACGGGTCGAATCGTTGAGGATTTCGTTGACCACTTCGGCCATGAACGACTTGCCGTAGACCTTGCGCAGGTGTTGCACCGGCACCTTGCCCGGGCGGAAGCCGTTGATGCGGACCTTGTTGCGGGCATCCGAAAGCCGCGCCATCAGCTTGGCTTCCATGTCACCGGCCGGCACGGTGATCTTGATCTCTCGCTTGAGACCGGAGTTGAGCGTTTCGGTGACCTGCATCGTAAAACCTTTGTTTTCACCAATGAGACTGCCACGGCCTCTGCCGTTCACAGCCTGCCGGTATATTCTTGCCGGGAATGGCTTTTGGTACGGAACCTGGCGATTTGACCGAAAACCCGGCTCAAACTCTCCCAAACTGCGTTCCAAAATGTGAATAAGTTCTTGTTTTTCCTACTTCTTATCACATTCTGCAGAAGCGGATCGTCGCGTCCCGTCACATTTGACACGCCTTTTGTCACAGGCGAGGCCAATTTTCAACAGTCTTCGCATCCCGGCGAATAACCAGCATTTGGACCTGACCACATCTTATCCCTGACCTCTACATCTTGTCTCCGACATTGACAGAATGATGGCCACATGGGATTGCCGGTCCATGCGGATGTGGCGGAACTGGTAGACGCCCTGGATTTAGGTTCCAGTGCCGAAAGGCGTGGGGGTTCGAGTCCCTTCATCCGCACCACCCTTCGCTCTTCGAGCTTCGGGTGGCGGGCCACCCGAATAGATGAAGGAGTGTCCTCCCGAAGCCTTGGCTAAGGAGGACCGGCGCCGTTCAGGCGGCGATCGGGTTGAGCTTCAGATGCTGGATCAGGATAATGGTCTTGGCGTCGATGATGCGGCCGTCGGCGATGCCGGCCAGTGCCTCGTCGAGCGGCATTTCCAGAACCTCGATGTCCTCGCCCTCTTCTTGCGCGCCGCCGCCGGCCGAGATGCGGTCGGCGGGTGAATAGCGGGCGATGAAGAACCAGAGACGTTCGGTGACGCTGCCGGGGCTCATATAGGGCGAAAACAGCCGCTCGACGTTCTGCAGCCGGTAGCCGAGTTCTTCCTCCGCCTCCTTGCGGATGCAGGTTTCGGGATCGTTTTCGTCCAACAGGCCGGCACAGGCCTCGATCAGCGGCTCGCGGTGGCCGGTGACGTAGGCGGGATAGCGGAACTGACGCACCAGAAGCACGGTCGAACGCAAGGGGTCGTAAGGCAGGATCACCGCGCCATCGCCGCGATCATAGGTCTGGCGGATTTGCGTCTCCCACTGACCGTCGCGCCGGCGGTAGTCGAGAACGGTCTTCTTCAGGACGGCCCAGTCGTCGGAGAGGATTTCCTCCGAACGGACGCGAATACGATCTTCCATCGTGGTCTCCATGCAAAAGCGCGTCGCGCTTTATGCTCCCGTTTTATGCATGTCGCTCTCCCAAACCGGGGCCACTTTTGGGGCCATGCATTGCCGAGGCGTATCCGCGAACCGGCATTTCGGCAATCCCGTCAGTGATTGGTCCAGACCCCCTTTCACCGCCTCGTGTCTGGCGCAGGCGCCATCGGTCGCCTAAATAGCGGCGAACCCTCCCGGAGTTTCTCATGACAGCGTCGCTTTTCCAGTCGATCACCCTCGACGGCCTCACCTTCCCCAACCGTATCGCCGTCGCGCCGATGTGCCAGTATTCCGCCGACGACGGCTCGGCCAGTGACTGGCATCTCCATCACTGGATGAACCTCGCAATGTCCGGCGCCGGCATGGTCACAGTCGAGATGACCGATGTCGAGCGGCGCGGGCGTATCACCCATGGCTGCCTCGGCCTTTATTCCGAAAACAATGAGGCCGCAGCCCGCCGCGCACTGGACGCCGCCCGACGCGTCGCCGCACCCGGCACGAAATTCGGCTCCCAGCTCGCCCATGCCGGCCGCAAGGCTTCGAACCGCAAGCCGTGGGAAGGCGGCGGGCCACTGCAGCCAAACGAGGATCCCTGGCAGACCGTCTCCGCCTCGGCCATACCCTACGACACCGGTTGGAACGTGCCACACGCACTGGAGGACGAGGAGATCCTGCAACTGATCGAGCGCTTCGCCGAAGCCGCAAGGCGGGCCGAACGCGCCGGCTTCGATTTCATCGAACTGCACGCCGCGCATGGCTACCTGGTCTTCCAGTTCCTGTCGCCCTTGTCCAACCAGCGCACGGACCGCTGGGGCGGCTCGCTGGAAAACCGCATGCGTCTTGTCGTCGAGATCGCCAAGGCGGTGCGCAAGGCTACGCCAAAGCTGATGCTCGGCGCGCGGCTGTCGGTGATGGATTGGGTGGATGGCGGCTTCGACGTAGCGGACGCGATCGAAGTGGCCAAGGCGCTCAAGGACGAGGGCGTTGCCTATCTCTGCTGCTCGAGCGGCGGCAATTCGCCGTTGCAGAAATTGCCCACCGGCCCTGGCTATCAGGTGCATCTGGCGGAAGCGGTGCGCAAGGGTGCTGATATTCCGACCCGCGCCGTCGGCCTGATCGACGACCCCAGGCAAGCCGAAGCGATCCTCACCGAGGGCCGCGCCGACATGGTGGCGCTGGCGCGGGCCTTCCTGGCTGATCCGCGCTGGGGATGGCGTGCGGCGGCGACATTCAGCGAAACGATCCACCCGGCGCCGCAGCTTGCCCGTTCGGTGACCACGATGCAGCATTGGATGAAGGCGGTGGGCTGAACGGTCCGCGCTCCCGACACGCGCGCCCCTCCTGTCTCCAGACAGCTTGACGGTGCTTCGCTGCTATTCCGTCCGCAAGCGGTTGGCGTGGAGTGGGCGTGGCTGGGCTTGGGAGGAAACCTGTTCAGGGCATTCTTGCCGGTTGCAGCGCTGACCGCAGGTTAGAGCCTTCAAACAGCCTCTGAGACGTTTGGGCGCAGGCTGGCGGCCATGGTTGCAACCAAATTGGCTGCTTTGCGTTGCGGCCATGATGGACAACAAACCTTTTGAAGTGCCGGTCGTCCTCGAACTTGGCCACGTCGGCAAATATCGCCACATCCGCAGCGCCCAGGAGGCAGCGGAGTGCCTGATGACGGTGTGGCCGCTCAATCGCGGCCCGCGCCATCGTGATGCCCTCGACACTTGCCTCAAAGTGCTGGAAGGTTATCGTTCGACAGCAGATGCGCGCCGGGCGCTGATTGAAGCCGCCAAGGAATCGGAAGTGCTGGTGCCCGACGACAGACTGCCCGACGACCGGCTGCATTGAGCAGACGGTTTCAACCGGAGGTTTTCCATGGCGAAGCTGACTTACAAGATCGTCGAACATGACGGCGGCTGGGCCTACAAGGTCGGAGCGACCTTTTCCGAGACGTTTCCCACGCATCAGGACGCATTGCGTGCGGCCGAAATCGCCTCGGCCGAGCAGCAGGTCGCCGGAGCGACCGACGGCATCCAGTATGAGGACGCCGAAGGCAAATGGCACGACGAACTGGCCGACGGCCGCGACCGGCCGCAGACAGAAGTCTCAGAGTAATTTATGCGGCTGATGTCGAGCGGCCAGGCAGGACGCCAGCCGCAGCCGTCCAAAGAGAGGACGGGCTAGCGGCCAGCCACGGGCCTTTCGGACTAGCTCTTGAAGATGGCCTTCCAGAAAATCGGTATCCGCTTTTCGGAAATCGCGTTCTGGCTATTTGCCGCAATACTGATCGTTGACGTTTTGCCCAGCGTTAGCGTCCGGGCCTGGCGTGTTGTGGGCACATGGGCCTATTGCGCCGGTGTTGCCTTGGGTGTTCAACCCGGAGCCGTCACGGATGCTTCCCGTGGTATAGGGGTCGACAATTGTCTGGTCGTTGTTGCCGAACAGCCACCAATCACGATTGTTGGAATACCTGTCGTCCAGTGACTGCGCCATCGCCGATGTTGCGAGACCGATCGTCAGAACAGATGCTGCGAGAATTTTTGTAACCATTGAATCACTCCGTATCTTAGCCGCTTTGGTGGGACACTCATAAAACCCGGTAGTCAGCCGAATGGTTCCTTGAAATTGTCGTGAGGCTCAGGTGAGGCCCTGACCAGCAAAGCCCGGCCGGCGATGCGCTCGATGAACGCGGCGGTTCGCTCCGGGACGACGAATTGCTGCATGTGCCCTATTCCCTCGAACGGTTCGAACCTAGATCCTTGACGTCATCGGCTCGCCTTGGCGGCGCGAAGATGACATTGCGGCCACCGTCGCGCCGCGCTATCTCAGACCACTCGCCTTCCCAGGCCACACGCCTTGCCGGAGCCTTCCATGCCTGAAATCGTGACCGCTGCCATGCTCGTCATTGGCGATGAGATTCTGTCCGGCCGAACCAAGGACAAGAACATCGGCCATCTCGCCGACATCATGACGGCGATCGGCATCGACCTGAAGGAAGTGCGTGTCGTCCCTGACGAGGAAGACGAGATCATCGCCGCGGTGAATGCCGTGCGCAGCCGTTACACCTATGTGTTCACCACCGGCGGCATCGGTCCGACGCATGACGACATCACGGCCGATTCCATATCCAAGGCTTTTGGCGTGCCTTGCGAATACGATGCCCGGGCCTATGAGATGCTGGAAGCAAGCTATGCCGCGCGTGGCATCGAATATACGCAGGCCCGCAAGCGCATGGCGCGGATGCCGCGCGGCGCCGATCTCATTGACAATCCGGTGTCGGTCGCACCTGGCTTCCGCATCGGCAACGTCCACGTCATGGCCGGCGTGCCATCGATTTTCCAGGCCATGCTCGACAATGTCGTGCCGACGCTGAAGGCCGGCACGAAGATGCTTTCGGCGACCGTGCCCTGCCCGTTCGGCGAAGGCCTCATCGGCGGGCCGTTGGGTGATATCCAGAAAGCGCATCCCGATACGATCATCGGCTCCTACCCGAAATATGGCGACGGCAAGTTCTGGACCGAGCTGGTCGTGCGTGCCCGCAACCAGGAGGCGCTGGACGCCGCCCGCGCCGACGTCGAGGCGATGGTCGCCGGCTTCGCCAGCAATCCCGGCTGATCTGGTCCAGACCGGAACAAAGCACGACGCTGCAACGTTTCCCCGGCACGAGTTCACCAGCTCGTAAATCGAGGGATTGTCATGCGATTCAAAACCATCGTCGCCATTCTGCAGAACGAGCAGGACGCCGAGCGCGTGCTCGACTGCGCCATTCCGCTCGCCACCCGGTTCCAGAGCCATCTGGTCGGCATCCACGCCGAAACGCTTCCCGTGCCCTACACCTCTGCCACAGGCTTTCCCGACACCGAATTCCTGCAGGTTTCGGCAGATATGAACCGGGAACGGGCCGAGAAATTAAAGGCGCTGTTTCTCAGACATATCGAGGATTCCGGTCTTTCCTTCGAGTGGCGAAGCCTGGAGAGCTTTTCGGGTGACAGCGCGCTGACCGGGATTTCGAGCGTGCGGGCCGCCGACCTGATCATAGCGGCGCAGCGCGAAACGGGCGGCGATTCCAGCGCGGACGTGGACACGCTGGTCTACGATGCCGGCCGGCCGGTGCTGGTGGTGCCGCACGAGGGTCCGCTGATCACCACCTTCAAACGCGTCTTGCTCGCCTGGAACGGCAGCAAGGAAGCGGCGCGCGCCGCCTTCGACGCGCTGCCCTTCATCATCGAAGCCGAGAAGACTGACATATTGGTTATCGACCCTCCTGAAACGCTCGACGACAGCCCGGAGGCCGCCGGCGCCGAAATCGCGTCGGCGCTGTCGCGCCACGGCGCCACCGTCAGCGTCTCGGTGCAGCAGTCGGGCGGCAATTCGGTCGATGACATCATCCAGACCAGAATCGCGGAAACCGGCGCCGATCTGCTGGTGCTCGGCGCCTACAGCCATTCATGGCTGCGTCAGCTTCTGTTCGGCGGCGTGACGCGCAGCGTGCTGCGCACTGCGCCGGTGGCAGCCTTCCTGTCGCGGTAGGTCCACAGCGATCGCTGGGCCTTGCCTTTGCCAAGGCCCTTGCTCTTGCCAAGATGGGGGCTTTCCAGCTAATTCCGCGCGCATTCCCCTGTTTTCCTGCGCGCGATCCCCGCGTGCTGTGGAGTGCGCGACATGTCCCTTCCCGAAAAAGCCTTTCCGGTCTCCTGGGACCAATTCCATCGCGACGCCCGGGCGCTCGCCTGGCGGCTTGCCGGCGCCAACAAGGGACAATGGAAAGCGATCGTCTGCATTACGCGAGGCGGGCTGGTCCCCGCGGCGATCATCTCGCGTGAACTCGGCATCCGCGTCATCGAGACGGTCTGCGTCGCCTCCTACCACGACTATACCAGCCAGGGGCAGCTGCAGGTCCTCAAGGAGATCACCCCTGCCCTACTCGTCGATGACGGCGCCGGCGTGCTGATCATCGACGACCTGACCGACACCGGCAAGACGGCGGGCATCGTGCGCGCGATGATGCCCAAGGCGCATTTCGCCACCGTCTATGCCAAGCCGAAAGGCCGGCCGCTGGTCGACACTTTCGTCACCGAAGTCAGCCAGGACACCTGGATCTATTTCCCTTGGGACATGGGCTTCACCTACCAGAAGCCGATCGCCGACGACCACGCCGGCTGATTCGCAACAACCTGCCTGTTACAAACCAGCAGCTTGCACCCGGGCATGATTTGCTTTCGCAAACCGGTCCGGCAGGGCCGGATATTTTGCGAAATCGACGTCTATTGGCGGAAATCGGCCAGGCGAATGAAATTTTTTACTTTTATTGCCGACAATTAGCCGTAATATTCGTGAGACGGCAAACGATTCCGGAGGCTGAGGCTAGCTTCTTCGATGTTGACGAGGCCAACGACACACAATCATCTGGCCGAAAGGGTCCGACGGCTCTTCGGTACGGCGCCGTGCCGCCTGCAGGTTGCCGCCCTGCCGTGGCGCGACACGGGCGACGGCGTCGAAATCATGCTGATCACCAGCCGCGATACTGGCCGCTGGGTATTGCCCAAGGGCTGGCCAGAGGCCAGGGAGCCGCTCTGCGAGGCCGCGGCGCGCGAAGCCAGCGAGGAGGCCGGGCTGCGCGGCCGTGTCTCTCATCTTGAAGCCGGCCGTTACTTCTACGCCAAGGTCCTGGCTTCCGGCGAAGAAGTGCCGTGCGAGGTCCTGGTGTTTCCACTGCATGTCGACAAAGTCGCGGACCGCTGGAAGGAAAAACACTCACGCACCCGCAAATGGGTCCGTGCGAGCGAAGCGGTGCGCATGGTCAACGAACCCGACCTTTGCCAGATCATCGCCTATTTCTGCGCCGACCCGCACAGCTTCTCCTGACGGGCGGCCACACAGCTCTCTTTGCAAAACGGGACTGGCTTGCAAAAGCTAGACACGCGTTGCCGTACTTCGACATGAATGCTTTGCTAAGGAATCAAGGGTAGGATTCGGCAGCTCTGGTATTTTTGATCGATGGCGAATCCCGCAAATCCAATTCCAAACGAGTCCGACGACCCCCAGCGCGAGCATCGTCCGCGCGTGCTCAAGGGTGGGTCGATCATCACCGGAATTTCGAATTCGGAAGTCGGTTGCACGCTGCGCAACCAGCACGACGGCGGCGCCGAACTGAAGATACCGCTCGAAGCCCGGGTCCCAGATCGGTTCCTTCTCTATGTGCCGCTCGACGGCATTGCCTATCGGTGCGAGGTCCGCTGGCGTCGCAACGACCGTATCGGGGTGCAGTTCACCGGCACCGAACCAAAGCCCCGGCTGCATTACGGCTGACGCCCGGGCGAGCTTGCGCGCGGAAAATCGTGATCCGCGCCTGCATTCTATCCCCGTTATCCACATATGTGACACACAAGATGTTGGGGTCACAAAAGCTACGCAAACGAATCCTTGACGGCGCAAAACGAGTCGCCTTTTATGGGCCATGTGCTCCTGTTGAGAGTGCGACCGGAAAGTTCTGAGCCCGGTCTTTTTTCCCGGATTATGTGCGTTTTTGCTCGCATTTCCGCCTGTTTACGAGGCCGGCGGAAGCATTGGGATTGTGGGGCGGTTGGGGACGATAGGGACAATTGTCGGGCTTGAATAAATTGTCTGTTAATACTATACTTAGTGTTTGCAGGTAGGTTCGACGCTAGATAGTGTGAATTTCCCTCGATCGAGGGAATCGGAAAAAATCAGTTTTGAGGGACCCGCGGGTTCGTCGGCGCGTTGGACAGATACTTCGCAAGGAGTTTGACCAGCAGGGCCGGCGGAGACCGCGAAAATGGAGAGCCGGCCGTTTTCGAACGCCCGGCAGACGGCGGACATGCGCGTTTCGCATCGGGGGCAGAAATCCCTGGAGGAAAGCGCTATATATAGACAAAAGGGACCGGACCAATGCGCATCGAGCGTCGTTTCACCAAGCCAGGACAATCTGCCTATGCGGAGATCGAATTCCGCAAGGCGCTTTCGGAGATCAAGAATCCGGATGGTTCGGTGGTGTTCCGCTTGGACAATATCGACGTGCCGGCGCAGTTCTCCCAGGTCGCAGCCGATATCCTGGCGCAGAAATATTTCCGCAAGGCCGGTGTGCCGGCGCGCCTGAAGAAGATCGAAGAGAACGACGTCCCCTCCTTCCTGTGGCGCTCCGTCGCCGATGAGACGGAACTTGCCAAGCTGCCGGAAGCCGAGCGCTACGGTTCCGAGATCGACGCCCGCCAGGTCTTCGACCGGCTTGCCGGCACCTGGACTTACTGGGGCTGGAAGGGCGGCTACTTCAAGGGGTCGGAGGAAGACGCGCGCGCTTTCCGCGACGAGCTTGCCTACATGCTGGCCACCCAGCGCGTCGCGCCGAACTCGCCGCAATGGTTCAACACCGGCCTGCACTGGGCCTATGGCATTGACGGCCCGAGCCAGGGCCACTTCTATGTGGACCCGTTCACCGGCAAGCTGACCAAGTCGAAATCCTCCTACGAGCATCCGCAGCCGCATGCCTGCTTCATCCAGGGCGTGCAGGACGACCTCGTCAACGAGGGCGGCATCATGGACCTGTGGGTGCGTGAAGCGCGCCTGTTCAAATACGGCTCCGGCACCGGCTCCAACTTCTCGCTGCTGCGCGGTGAAGGCGAAAAACTGTCCGGCGGCGGCCGCTCGTCGGGCCTGATGAGCTTCCTCAAGATCGGCGACCGCGCGGCGGGCGCCATCAAGTCGGGCGGCACCACGCGCCGCGCCGCCAAGATGGTCATCGTCGACGCCGACCACCCCGATATCGAGGAATTCATCGACTGGAAGGTCAATGAAGAGCAGAAGGTCGCCTCGCTGGTGACTGGCTCGAAGATCGTCAAGAAGCATCTCGAAGCGATCATGAAGGCCTGCGTCAACTGCGAAGGCAATGGCGACGACTGCTTCGACCCGGCCATCAACACCGCGCTGAAGCGCGAGATCAAGGCGGCCAAGAAGTCCGCGGTGCCGGAGAACTATATCTACCGCGTCATCCAGTTCGCCAAGCAAGGCTATTCGTCGATGTCGTTCAAGACCTACGACACGGATTGGGATTCGGACGCCTACCTCACAGTTTCGGGCCAGAACTCCAACAATTCGGTGTCGCTGAAAGACAATTTCCTGCGCGCCGTCGAGGACGATGCCGACTGGCACCTGACCGCCCGCAAGGACGGCAAGGTGCTGAAGACGCTGAAGGCCAGGGATCTCTGGGAAAAGATCGGTTACGCCGCCTGGGCGTCGGCCGATCCGGGCCTGCATTTCAACACCACGATGAACGACTGGCACACCTGCGCATCGGCCGGTGCGATCCGGGCGTCCAACCCGTGCTCCGAATACATGTTCCTCGACGACACGGCCTGCAATCTCGCCTCGATCAATCTGTTGCCCTACCGCAACGCCGACGGCACGATCGACATCGCAGCCTACGGGCACACGGTGCGGCTGTGGACCATCGTTCTCGAAATCTCGGTGATGATGGCGCAGTTCCCGTCGAAGGAGATCGCCAAGCAGTCCTACGAATACCGCACGCTCGGCCTCGGCTATGCCAATATCGGCGGCCTGCTGATGACATCAGGCATTCCCTACGACTCCGATGAAGGCCGCGCCATCTGCGCCGCACTCACCGCAATCATGACCGGTGTCGCCTATGCCACCTCGGCCGAGATGGCCGGCGAACTCGGCGCCTTCGCCGACTACGACCGCAATGCGCAGAACATGCTGCGCGTCATGCGCAACCATCGCCGTGCCGCCTATGGCGAGAAGCAGGGCTACGAGAAGCTTGCCGTCAACCCGGTGCCGCTGGTCGCTTCCGACCTGAAGCAGCAGGACCTCGCGACCCACGCCAAGGCTGCATGGGACCGCGCCATCGAGCTCGGCGAGGAGCATGGCTACCGCAATGCACAGGCGACCGTCATCGCGCCGACCGGCACGATCGGCCTGGTCATGGATTGCGATACCACCGGCATCGAGCCCGACTTCGCGCTGGTGAAGTTCAAGAAGCTGGCCGGCGGCGGCTATTTCAAGATCATCAACCGCGCCGTGCCGGAAGCGCTGCGCACGCTCGGCTATTCCGAAGCCCAGATCGCCGAGATGGAGGCCTATGCGGTCGGCCACGGCAACCTCAACCAGGCGCCGGCCATCAACCCCGGCGCGCTCAAGGCCAAGGGCTTCACCGACGGCAAGATCGCCGCGCTCAACGCAGCCTTGAAGTCGGCCTTCGACATCAAGTTCGTCTTCAACCAGTGGACGCTTGGCGCCGACTGGGTGAAGGAGAATTTCGGCTTCACCGACGAGCAGCTCAACGATTTCTCGTTCGAGATCCTGCCGGCGCTCGGCTTCTCCCGGAAGGACATCGAGGCCGCCAACATCCATGTCTGCGGTGCGATGACGCTGGAAGGCGCGCCGTTCCTCAAGGCCGAACACCTGGCGGTGTTCGACTGCGCCAGCCCGTGCGGCAAGATCGGCAAGCGCTCGCTGTCCATCAACAGCCACATCCAGATGATGGCGGCGGCACAGCCCTTCATTTCCGGCGCCATCTCGAAGACCATCAACATGCCCAACGATGCGACGGTGGAAGACGCCAAGGGCGCCTACATGCTGTCGTGGAAGCTGGCGCTGAAGGCCAACGCGCTCTACCGCGACGGCTCGAAGCTGTCGCAGCCGCTCAACTCCTCGCTGCTCGCCGATGGCGAGGACGACGAGGATGAAGCCGTCGAGCAGCTGCTCGCCGCACCAGCGGCAGCACGTGCCGCACAGATCACCGAGCGGATCGTCGAGCGCATCATCGAGCGCGTGTCGCGCGAGCAGGAAAAGCTGCCCGGCCGCCGCAAGGGTTACACGCAGAAGGCCAAGATTGGCGGCAACACCATCTTCCTGCGCACCGGCGAATATGACGATGGCCGTCTCGGCGAGATCTTCATCGACATGAACAAGGAAGGCGCGACCTTGCGTGGCCTTCTCAACAACTTCGCCATCGCCATTTCGCTGGGCCTGCAATATGGCGTGCCACTCGACGAATATGTGCACGCCTTCACCTTCACCAAGTTCGAGCCGGCCGGCATCGTGCAGGGCAATGACGCCATCAAGAGCGCGACGTCGATCCTCGATTACGTGTTCCGCGAACTCGCGATCTCCTATCTCGGCCGCAACGACCTCGCCCATGTCGACCAGTCGGACTTTTCCAACACCGCACTTGGCCGTGGCATCAGCGAAGGCAAGACCGATGCGGTCTCCAAGGGCCTGACCCGTGGCGCCTCGCCGGTGAAGCTGGTGTCGCGCGTCAGCGGCAATGATCCGAAAGGTTTTGCGGCCCCGTCGGGCGCCCCTGCCCGCTCGGCACCGACCGCGTTCTCCGGCTCCAACGTGCTGGCGCTGAAACCCGCCAGCGACGAAGCGGTCGCCTACAAACGCGACTATGAGGAGCGGGCAAAGGAACTGGCCGAAGACATCGCCTTCGAGGAGGCGGCGGGTGTTGCTTCCGATGCCACGACGGGATTGTTCACCGACGCCGCAGCCGTTGAGGCTGCCGAAGCCAAGAAACTCGCCAACGACCGCCGTGCAAGGTCCCTGCTCCAAGGCTACACAGGCAATTCCTGCTCCGAGTGCCAGAATTTCACGATGGTGCGTAACGGGACCTGCGAGAAGTGCGATACGTGCGGCTCGACGAGCGGGTGTAGCTGAGGTCTAGTGCCACCTCGGCTTACAGTTCGCGAGATCATTCGCCTGCTGGAGGCCGACGGCTGGTATCTGGTTGCAACCAAGGGCAGCCATCGCCAATATAAGCATGAAGTCAAAGCCGGCCGCGTCACCGTGGCTGGCAAGCCGTCTGAAGAGGTTGCGCCAGGAACACTGAACAGCATCCTAAAGCAGTCAGGTTTGAAGGAGTGATGACATGCGTTACGCAGTGGTGATTGAAAAAGCAGGAAGTAATTTCTCTGCCTATGTGCCGGACCTACCCGGCTGCATCGCGACAGGTGCCACTGTGCCTGAAGTGGAAACCGAGATTCGCGACGCAATACGCTTTCACATCGAAGGTTTGCGAGCCGATGGCCTGAATGTGCCCAAGGGTGTCAGCCTCGCGGAATACATAGAGGCATAAAATTCCTGCAATCGGGATTCTCGGCATCTACCCCGCCGGCAACACCCGCAGCGTCTGCTCGTCAACGGCTCGTCCTGCCCCACGAATAGCAGCTTGCGCCCCGTACCCGCCGGCACCTCGAAATACTGGATCCGTCAGGCATTTCGCCCCAGTCGCCGCACGGTGGCTCCGGGATTTCATCGAGGCTTGCTACCGCTTTCAGCTTTTTCGCATAGGCGGCGTCGCGGCTAAATGTGTAGCGTCTGACGGCGGCAGGCGCGGCGCCCTCGGTGTAAGGCGTCGGATTCAATAACTTGTTTGCATCTGGCCATGCCTTCGGCCTGCCCAGATCAAAGCCTCTCAGCATGCCATCTCAGATGGTCGTCCATGAAACTGGAGATGAAAAGATACGAGTGATCGTATCCATCCTGCATCCGCAGCTTTAGCGGAATACCTGCTTTGGCGCAGGCCGCTTCAAGCAGCCAAGGCCTCAGCCCGTCGTCAAGAAATCCGTCCGACGTTCCCTGATCCACCAAAAATTCGGGGAAACGGTATCCGTCGTCGATGAGCGACGTCGCGTCGCAGGTTCGCCACGAAGGCTCATCCTTGCCCAGATACTTCTCAAAGGCCGGTTTCGACCAGCCGGCGGTGCTTGGCTGGGCGATCGGGGCGAACGCCGAGCAGCTCTTGAAACGCTGCGGATTCTTCAAGGCAATCGTCAGCGCGCCATGCCCGCCCATCGAATGGCCGGAGATAGCCTGGCGCGCCATATCGGCTGGAAATTCAGCCGCGATGAGAGCCGGCAACTCCTCGGTCACATAGGAATACATGCGATAGTTCTTCGCATAAGGTTCTTGCGTCGCATCGAGATAGAAGCCGGCGCCGGAGCCGAACTGCCAGTTGTCTTTTTCATCCGGAATGTCGGCCCCGCGCGGGCTGGTGTCGGGACAAACGACGATCAGGCCAAGCTCGGCGGCCATGCGCCTGTACTCGCCCTTGTCCATTACATTGGCGTGGGTGCACGTCAGGCCTGAGAGATACCACACAACGGGACAAGGCGCCTCCCGCGCCTGCGGAGGTATGAAAACGGCAAAAGTCATGTCGCAACGGCAACTCGTCGACAAATGGGAATAGACGCCCTGCACGCCGCCATGGGCCTTCGTTTGAGAGATGATTTTCATGTGTTCTCCACGTTGCGGGTCGGATGACGGTCGGCCCCACCACTGCCACCCAGCGGCAAGCACTTGCGTCCTGCCATCCTATGGTTCCTGTGTCGACGGATCTCAGCGCGGAAAAAGAACCTCGCCCATTCCGAGCACTGCGTTATCCCCGCCATATTTGCGCGGTGCGCTCCCCAGAAGCGGCCGTTTCAAAATGCCCTCGGCGATCAGATGACGATCGATGATGGCAGCGAAAACGCTCTCGGGCGCGCCACATTCGACGAAGCTCGGGGACGTGCGTGCCGGCGCGCGATCGAGAAGGATCGAACCGCGACGCATCAAATAGCCGGGCATCTCGCCGGTGCCACCGGCCACCACCAGGGTGCCGGCGATCATGCGGCTGCCGGCAAGGTCGCCGGAGCCTTTCAGCACCGCTATCAGGCCGCGCCGCATGCGGTCCGCCGCGAAGGCGCCCGCCTTGCCCCTGACGATCAACACACCGCCGTTCACGCCGGCCAGTTCCCCGACGAGCGGCGCACCGAGGTGGTCGCCGGCATTGCCTGTTATCTCAAGCCTGCCGCCGCGCATGCCGGAACCGGCGTATGGACCCGCATTGCCTTCGATCGTGAGCTTGCCACCGCGCATGGCGCGCCCGGCCTGGGCGCCCGCATTGCCAACGAGGCGAACCGACCCACCCCGCATGCCTTGCGCCACAAGGTCAAGGCGCGTGCTTCCGCCTTCGAACACGATGTTTGTCGGATCGCTGCCGGCGACGCGAAAAATGTCGCCCACCTTCGATCCGTGTTTCGACATGCCGATCTGGATTCTTTCGACGTCGCGCCTTTCGATCCCGGCCAGCCGCTCCGGCGTCAGCGGCGACAGGTCAAGGCGCTCCGGCGGCTCGGCAACCAGGGTGAAGGTCAGCGCCTTCATGGCAGCATATCCTTCAGCGAGTAGATGAATTTTCCGAGCTTGCCGCCGTAATTGCCGGCGCTGATCCGAACCGCGCCTCTTTTCGGGCCGAGTTCTATGACAGCCTTGATGCCTGCCTTCATCGCGGCGGCAACTGCATCATTGGTTTCACCATCGATGACGATTTCCAGGACGGCGTTGATGTCGGGACCGAGCTCACTCGCGACGACGCCGCGCAGCGTTGGCGCGTAGGCTTCGTTGGCCGAAGCGATCATGCCTTTGTAT
>NZ_RZTC01000097.1:0-3171 GCF_004023165.1 Mesorhizobium sp. M7A.F.Ca.MR.176.00.0.0
AGACAGGTCCTCGTAGAGCGCCGCGCGGGGGAGGGTGAGACAGCGGCAGATTGCCGCTGCGGAAGCTTGCCCCAGCCTTGATGCCGGATTCCCAACCATCACAGGATTTGCACCCAGCGCGCTTCACTGGTAAAAGATTTTGACCAGTCAAGCGAAATGAGGCTACCGATGTCCGGCTTGGCCATGCCGAAACCAGACGACGCCACGATGCGCCGGCGCGACGAGATCGTCGCCGACTTGCGCATCATCGTGCCGGGTGAGGGCGTCGTCGACGCCGCCAATTCCATGCGCGCCTTCGAGAGCGACGGCCTGACCGCCTATCGGCAGCTGCCGCTGGTTGTTGTTCTGCCGCAAACCGTGGCGCAGGTGTCGCGCGTGCTGAAATACTGCAATGATCGCAACATCCGCGTCGTGCCGCGCGGCTCCGGCACCTCGCTGTCGGGCGGCGCGCTGCCGCTCGAGGACGCGGTGCTTTTGGTGATGAGCCGCTTCAACCGTATCCTCGAGATCGATTTCCCCAATCGCGTCGTCGTTGCCCAGCCGGGCGTCACCAATCTCGGCATCACCACCGCCGTCGAGCAGGAGGGCTTTTACTACGCCCCCGATCCATCCTCCCAGATCGCCTGCTCGATCGGCGGCAATGTCGCCGAAAATTCCGGCGGCGTGCACTGCCTGAAATATGGCCTCACCGCCAACAATGTGCTCGGCATCGAGATGGTGCTGATGAATGGCGAAGTGGTACGGCTCGGCGGCAGTCACCTCGATGCGGAAGGTTATGACTTGCTCGGCGTCATGACGGGTTCGGAAGGGCTGCTTGGCGTCGTCACCGAGGTCACCGTGCGCATCCTGAAGAAACCGGAGACGGCTCGCGCACTGCTGATCGGCTTCCCGACCAGTGAGCAGGGCGGCCAGTGCGTCGCCGACATCATCGGCGCCGGCATCATTCCGGGCGGCATGGAGATGATGGACCGGCCGGCGATCCACGCCGCCGAGGATTTCGTCCATGCCGGCTATCCCCTGGATGTCGAAGCGCTGCTGATCGTCGAGCTCGACGGGCCGGGCGTCGAGGTCGATCATCTGATCGGTCTTGTCGAGGCCATCGCCTACAAGAACGGCTCGACCACCTGCCGCATTTCGCAGTCCGAACAGGAACGGCTGAGCTTCTGGGCCGGCCGCAAGGCGGCGTTTCCGGCCGTCGGCCGCATCTCGCCCGACTACTACTGCATGGACGGCACCATCCCGCGCAAGGAGCTGCCGCGCGTGCTCGCCGGCATGCGCGAGCTGTCGGAAAAATACGGTCTCGGCGTCGCCAATGTCTTTCACGCCGGCGACGGCAATCTGCATCCGCTGATCCTCTACGATGCCAACGTACCGGGCGAACTCGACAAGGCCGAAAGCTTCGGCGCCGACATATTGCGGCTCTGCGTCAAGGTCGGCGGCGTGTTGACCGGCGAACACGGTGTGGGCGTGGAAAAACGCGACCTGATGCCGGAAATGTTCACGCAGATCGATCTCGACCAGCAGATGCGCGTCAAATGCGCCTTCGATCCCAACCATCTGCTCAACCCGGGAAAAGTGTTCCCGCAGCTGCGGCGATGCGCCGAACTCGGCCGCATGCACATTTCCGGCGGCAAGCTGCCGTTTCCGGACATTCCGAGGTTTTGAGGGATATGTCGGCGCTTGAACACCCCCCTCTGTCCTGCCGGACATCTCCCCCTCAAGGGGGGAGATTGGCTGGTCGCAATGTTGATGCTTGTTTTTCAACCGATGGGATTGGCGAAAGCCGGCGTAGCGATCTGATCTCCCCCCTTGCGGGGGAGATGTCCGGAAGGACAGAGGGGGGTGCGAAGGATCGCGGCATTTCCGCACCTGCTTCTGGCATAGGTTTCACCGTATGCCCGAGTGAGGTTTGAGTTGCTGTTCAAACAATCCTTGCTGGACAAGATCGCGCGCAATGAAGTGACGCTCGCGTTTCGCCGCTGGAAGCGGCCGACCGTCAAGGCCGGCGGGCGGGTCAGAACGGCGTCAGGTGCGGTTAGGATCGGGGACATCTCGATCGCGAGCGGCTCCGAATTGACGGAGAAAGACGCGACCGCAGCCGGCTTTCCGTCCCGAGGAGCCCTTCAGGAGATGCTTGGCCCCGATGACGGTACCCCGGTCTATCGCATCGAGCTCAAAGGCATCGAGCCCGACGAACGCGTTGCCCTGCGCGGCGACGCCGTGCTTTCCGATGAGGACTGGCATGCCTTGACCCAGCGTTTTGCGCGCTGGGACAAAACGGCACCCGGCTACTTCCTGTGGATCCTGCAGGCGATCGGCGCCCATCCGGAAGTGCCGGCTGCTGTCCTGGCCGACAAGGCCGGTGTCGAAAAGCTGAAGTTCAAGCAGGATGTCCGCAAGCTTGGGGAACTCGGACTCACCGAGAGTCTCCAGATCGGTTATCGGCTGTCGCCACGGGGCGAAGCCGTGCTCGAAAGGCTTCGGGAGCACAGGCTTTGACTACTTTCACCCCAACCACGTCAGACGAAGTTCTCTCCACCGTCGCCTGGGCAGCGGCGGAAGGCTCGCCGCTGGAAATCCTCGGCCACGGCTCCAAGCGTGGCGTCGGCCGGCCGCTGCAAACCGAACACACGCTCGACCTGTCGAAACTCTCTGGCGTCACGCTCTATGAACCGGCTGAACTGGTGCTGTCGGCCAAGGCAGGCACACCGCTGGCCGAGATCGAAAAGCTGCTGGCGGAAAACGGCCAGCAGCTTGGCTTCGAGCCGATGGACTACGGTCCGCTGCTTGGCGGCGAGCCTGGCAGAGGCACCATCGGCGGTGTGCTCGCCGCGAACCTCTCCGGGCCGCGCCGGCTCAAGGCAGGGGCTGCGCGCGATCATGTCCTGGGCATCAATGTCGTGTCCGGTCGCGGCGAGTCCTTCAAGTCGGGCGGCCGCGTGGTCAAGAACGTCACCGGCTATGACATGTCCAAGCTGATGGCCAACAGCTGGGGCACGCTGGCCGTATTCACCGACGTCACCTTCAAGGTGCTGCCGGCAGCCGAGACCGAAGTCACGCTCGCCATCCGTGGCCTGCTCGACGATGCCGCGGCCGCCGCCATGGCCCTGGCGCTCGGTTCCAGCGCGGAAGTGTCGAGTGCGGCCCATCTGCCGGAGCGCATCGCTGCAC
>NZ_RZTC01000097.1:3181-24686 GCF_004023165.1 Mesorhizobium sp. M7A.F.Ca.MR.176.00.0.0
TGGCAGTCTCGGCAACGATGCCGCGACGCTGCTGCGCGTCGAAGGCTTCGGCCCGTCGGTTGCCTACCGCATCGCCGCGCTGAAAACGCTGCTCGGCAAGGCCGGGCCGCTGCAGGAGATTGCCGGTGACGCTTCACGGCTGATCTGGCGCGATGTACGCGATTGCAGGCCCTTCGCCGACAACAGCGAGAAACCGGTCTGGCGTGTCTCGATGACGCCGGGACAGTGCCACCAGATGGTCCTGACGCTGCGCATGCAGGCCGCCGTCAGCGCCTTCTATGACTGGCAGGGCGGGCTGGTGTGGCTGCGCATGGAACAAGGCGATCCGGAAGCCGCCCTGCTGCGCGGGCTGTTGAGGAAACATGGCGGCGGCCATGCGACGCTGGTGCGTGCCGCACCTTCGCATCGCGCCGCTCTGCCGGTGTTCGAGCCGCAGCCGCCCGCACTTGCCGCACTCAGCCAGCGCCTGAAGCAGGAATTCGACCCCAAAAACATCCTCAATCCCGGCCGAATGGCTTAGGATCCAACGCGATGCAGACCAATTTTTCGCTTGCCCAGCTTGCCGATCCGCATGTCGCGGAATCGGAAAGGATCCTGCGCAAATGCGTGCATTGCGGCTTCTGCACCGCCACCTGCCCGACCTATGTGACGCTTGGCAACGAGCTCGATTCACCGCGCGGGCGCATCTACCTGATCAAGGACATGCTGGAAAATGGCCGTCCCGCCGACAAGCAGATCGTCACCCATATCGATCGATGCCTGTCGTGCCTCGCCTGCATGACCACCTGCCCGTCGGGCGTGAACTACATGCATCTGGTCGACCATGCCCGCGCCCATATCCAGGAGACCTACAAGCGGCCGCTGCTCGATCGACTGACCCGCGCCATGCTGGCCTTCGTGCTGCCTTATCCCCAGCGGTTTCGCGCCGCGCTCAAGCTGGCGAAGCTGGGCAAGCCGTTTATAGGCTTGTTCGACAAGGTTCCGGCGCTGAAGCCGCTCAGTGCGATGCTCAAGCTCGCGCCGGCCTCGATCCCGGCAGCTTCGCCGATGGGCTCGCCAGGCATCCATGCCGGGCAGGGGAGCAAAAGAGGCCGCGTCGCTATCCTCACTGGCTGCGCGCAATCGGTGCTCGATCCCGCCATCAACGACGCCACGATTTCGCTGCTGACGCGGCTCGGCGTCGAGGTCGTGGTGCCGCCGGGCGAGGGCTGCTGCGGCGCGCTGGTGCATCATATGGGGCGCGAGCAGGCCGCGCTTGCCTCGGCGAGGCAGAATGTCGATGCCTGGACGCGCGCCATCGAACAAGGCGGGCTCGATGCCATCGTCATCACTGCATCCGGCTGCGGCACGACGATCAAGGACTACGGTTTCATGCTGCGGCTGGATCCGGCCTATGCCGACAAGGCCGCGCGCGTTTCGGCGCTGGCCAAGGACATCACCGAATATCTCTCGACCTTCGATCTGCCTGAACCGGTGCGCAAGCCGGGCACGGTTGTCGCCTATCACTCGGCCTGTTCGATGCAGCACGGCCAGAAGATCACCCGCCAGCCGAAGGAACTGCTCGCCAAGGCCGGCTTCGTCGTGCGCGAGCCGCGCGAAGGGCATTTGTGCTGCGGTTCGGCCGGCACCTACAACATCCTGCAGCCCGAGATCTCGGCCAAGCTGCGCGACCGCAAGGTGAAAAACATCGAGGCGACGGGGGCTTCGATCGTCGCCACCGGCAACATCGGCTGCATCACCCAGATCGCTTCCGACGCCAAGCTGCCGGTGGTGCACACGATCAAGCTGCTCGACTGGGCTTATGGTGGACCGATGCCGGAGGGGATCCCCGAGGCAAGGCTGGCTGCGGCTGAGTAGCGTGGCGCGCTGTCAGAGTTACGGCAAATCCCCCTCATCCGGCCGCTTCGCGGCCACCTTCTCCCCGTTGGGGAGAAGAGATTTGCGCCGGCGGTGACAGCCTCCTCTCCCCTCGGGAGAGGTCAGCCGGGCGAAGCGGAGGCTGGGTGAGGGGGCCTTTGGCGTCGCCCTGTCCTTACTCCGCCGCAAGCCTGTCGGCCGTACCGTAGGTCGCCTCATAAAGCGCACGCTGGCGGCTGAGCGCCACCATCGTGTTGCGCAGCAGGATGGCGACCGTGATCGGGCCGACGCCGCCCGGCACCGGGGTGATCCAGGAGGCGACCTCGCGCACGCTTTCGGTGTCGACGTCGCCGACGATGCGGCTGGAGCCGTCAGGCCCGATTTCGGAATTGATGCCGATGTCGATGACGGCGGCGCCCGGCTTGACCATGTCGGCCTTGATCAGCCGCGGCCTGCCGACGGCGACGAACAGCGCGTCGGCGCGCCTTGCATGCGCGGCGACCGATCGCGTCATGTGGTGGCAGACCGTCACCGTCGCGCCTTCGCTCATCAACAGGAAGGCGATCGGCTTGCCGACGATTTCCGAATGGCCGACGATGACGACTTCCAGTCCCTTGAGGTCGAGGCCGGTTTCCTTGAGCAGTTCGACCGAGGCGGCCGCCGTGCAAGGCGCGAGATCGAGCTGGTTGTAGACGATGTTGCCGATCGAGGCCGGATGCATGCCTTCGACGTCCTTCAGCGGATGCACCGCCGCCTGCAGTGTCCTGATCGGGATGTGCGCGGGCACCGGCCGCTGGATGATAATGCCGGTGACGCGCGGATCGGCATTCAGGCCGTGGATCGCAGCTTCCAGTTCGCCTGCCGTGATGGTGGCGGGAAAGCGCCGCTCCTCGAAATCGATGCCGGCGAGCTCAGCCTTGGCGCGCTGGTTGCGCACATAAACATCCACCGCATCGGTGTCGCCGACGGTGATCGAGATCAGCTTGGGCGGAAAACCCTCAGCTTTGGCGATCGCTGCGTCCTCGGCAACGGCGGCGATGATGCGCTGGGCTACCGGGCCGCCCTTGAGATAACGGCTGTCTTCGGACAGGGGCATGGGTGAACTCTTTTGTGGAACTAGCCACCGGGATAGCAAAAGAATGCGGTAAAGGGCAGCACGAAAGCGAACCGCTATGCCCGTTGCGCGACGCGTCGGTGACCTTTTGCCCTCGATTTCTGCTCAAAAACGGAAAGGGCAGCGCGGTTTCCCGTGCTGCCCTTCCTGGCCGGCCGCATCCCCATACGGCCCGTCCCCCGTTATCCCTAAACTGGCCTCGAAAAGCGGACTGCTTTGCTGGCCAGGTGATTCGCAGGACCTATTATATCACCTCGACCGTGGTTCCGACATTGACCCGCTCATAAAGGTCGACGACGTCCTCGTTG
Organism: Mesorhizobium sp. M7A.F.Ca.MR.176.00.0.0; assembly: GCF_004023165.1. Lineage (NCBI taxonomy): Bacteria > Pseudomonadati > Pseudomonadota > Alphaproteobacteria > Hyphomicrobiales > Phyllobacteriaceae > Mesorhizobium > Mesorhizobium sp. M7A.F.Ca.MR.176.00.0.0. The sequence goes on from NZ_RZTC01000097.1 coordinate 6,461, forward strand.
CGCATGCGGATGCAGCCCGACGACACCGCGCCGCCGATCGTCCAGGGCTGGTTGGTGCCGTGGATGCGGTATTCGGTCGTGCCGAGGTAGAGCGCGCGGGCGCCAAGCGGGTTCTCCGCGCCGCCGGCAAGATAGGTCGGCAGATAGCGGCCCTTGGCGGCTTCGCGCTTGATCATCTGCGCCGGCGGGCGCCAGTCCGGCCACTCGCGCTTGTTGGTGATCTTGTGCGTACCCGACCATTCGAAGCCCGGCTTGCCGGTGCCGACGCCATAGCGCCTTGCCTTGCCGTTCTTCTCGACCAGGAAGAGGAAATTCTGCGTGGTGTCGATGACGATCGTGCCCGGCTTCTGGCCTCCGTCATAGTCGACTTCCCGCGGCAGGTAGATCGGGTTGATCTGAGGACGCGCGACCATGCGCTTGGCCGGCGGCTGCACCGCCGCAGTCTGCACCCGGTCGGGCTGCGCCGGGCGCAGGAGGCGTCTCTGTTGCTGCTGCTGCACCACCTGGCGGTTCTGGCGCACGACGCCGGGCGCCTGGCCAAGCTGCAGCACCCAGGGTGCGGAAAGGTCGGGGCTAACCATCACCGGCGGCCTGTCGGCATAGCGGTCGCCGGCGATTGACGGTGTGACGCCGGCGGCAAACACAGCCACGGCGCCGAGCACGGGAAACAGAACTGTCTTCATCGTAACGCACCTTGATCGTCTGATACAAAACGGGTGGAAACGTCCTCCCGGTTCGGCGATCATTGGCGCGCAAGCAGCAACCGAAAAATGAATCGGAATGCATAAAATGCGGCTTTGTCAGTAAACCTTTTGGTGTGGTTACCGCCGGGTTCAGGAATCTGGTAAAGCCGCAGTAAATGCCGCGCAAAAGCGCGTTAACGAACGGATTTTGGCTTATGGACAAGGAAAACACCGGCCTGCTCGCCGGTCCCGACGGTGTCGCGCGCTGCTTCTGGCACGGCAATCTGCCCGACTATCTGCACTACCACGATCATGAATGGGGCCGGCCTGTGGCCGACGACCGCAGGCTGTTCGAAAAGATCTGCCTCGAAGGCTTTCAGTCGGGCCTGTCGTGGCTGACCATCCTGCGCAAGCGGGAGAATTTTCGCGAAGCCTTCGCCAATTTCGAGTTCGACAAGGTCGCCGCCTTCACCGACAAGGATGTCGAACGCCTGCTCGGCAATGCCGGCATCATCCGCCATCGCGGCAAGATTGTCTCGACCATCAACAACGCCAAGCGCGCCCGCGAAATGGCCGACGAATTCGGCTCGCTGGCCGCCTGGTTCTGGAAGTTCGAACCCGGTAAGGACGAGCGGCCGCAAATCGTCGACCTCGCCCATCTGCGCGCCAACCCGACAACGGCCGTCTCGGTGCGGATTTCGAAGGAGCTGAAGAAACGCGGCTGGAGCTTTGTCGGCCCGACCACGGTCTACGCCTTCATGCAGGCCATGGGCCTGGTCAACGACCACCTCGAGGGCTGCGTCTGCCGCAAAGAGGTCGAGAAGCAGCGGAAGGCTTTCAGGCGGCCGAAATAGGCTCAGGTGCCGTTGGCGCTGGCCAGCACCAGGCCGGCGACGATCGCCACCACCGTGGCCACGGTCGGATAGATCACCAGCAGGCCGGTCATCAACGCGTCGCGCATGGATGGTCCCTTGCCGGTCTCGCCGGGCACTTCGAACGGGCCGGCAGCCTGGCTGATCATTTTCGGGGCGTTGATGTCGGCCGGGCGCAGGCGTGCGGGCAATTCGGCATCGCTGTCGATGGCGTGGAATCTTGCTGTGCTGGTCATGGCCGCGAACCCCTCATTTCCCGCGTTTATCTCTTGCGATTGTGTCGGCACGATGCCGTACCCGTGGCGGGATTGTTTCATTTTCGCTGCGTTTTGTTTCAGAGCTTGGCTCGGATGGTAGGCCCAAATCTTGGTCGTTCTGCGCCGCCCCTCATCGCCCTGCCGGGCACTTCTCCCCGTATAGCGACGGGGAGAAGGACGCCCTCGTCGATGGTTTCGCCAGTCGTCCAGGTTGCAAGAGAATGCCCGAGTCCGCGTTCAGCTCTCTTCTCCCCGTCACTATACGGGGAGAAGGTGCCGGCAGGCGGATGAGGGGCGGCGCTGTACTTGCAAAGCTATCGAACTGTTCCTAGCCACCTCGTAGAGAGGGTGCAAACCCTTGCTGGTCCTCGCCGCTTCGGTTAGGACACGCCCACTCGCAATATGTCATCGATTACTTAGCAAAAAAGACCCCAGCCCATGGCCGATAAATCGGAAAAGACGAAAGCGCGACTGCCGCGCGGTTTTGCCGACCGCAGCGCCGAGGACATCCGCGCAGTCGAGAAGATGATGGCGACGATCCGCTCGGTCTATGAGCTTTATGGCTTCGAACCGGCCGACCAGCCGCTGATCGAATACACCGACGCGCTCGGAAAATTCCTGCCCGACCAGGACCGGCCGAACGAAGGCGTGTTCTCCTTCCAGGATGACGACGACCAGTGGCTGTCGCTGCGCTACGACCTGACCGCGCCGACGGCCCGTTTCGTCGCCGAGAATTACGAGCGCCTGCCCAAGCCTTACCGCAGCTATCGCTCCGGCTGGGTGTTCCGCAACGAGAAGCCAGGCCCCGGTCGCTTCCGCCAGTTCATGCAGTTCGACGCCGACACGATCGGCACGCCGGGCGTGGCCGCCGACGCCGAGATGGCGATGATGATGGCCGACGTCATGGAAGCGCTCGGCATCAAGCGCGGCGACTACGTCATCCGCGTCAACAACCGCAAGGTTCTGGACGGCGTGTTGGAGGCGATCGGCCTTGGCGGTGAGGAGAATGGCGGCCGCCGGCTGACGGTCCTGCGCGCGATCGACAAGCTGGACAAGCTCGGGCCGGAAGGCGTGAAGCTTTTGCTTGGCCCGGGCCGCTGGGACGGCGGCAAGGAGGGCGAGGGCGACTTCGCCAAGGGCGCCGGGTTGAACAACGGGCAGGCCGAGGCGGTTCTTCTCGCGACCGCGAGGACTATACAGGCCGGCCAGGATTCCATGGTCAGTTCGAACGCCATCTACCAGGAAGGCGTCGGCGAACTCGCCACGATTGAAGCGCTGGTCAGGGCGGCAGGATATGGCGAGGACCGTATTGCCATGGACCGCTCCGTCGTGCGCGGCCTCGAATACTACACCGGCCCCGTCCTCGAAGCCGAGCTTCTGGCCGAAATCCCCAACGAAGACGGCCAGATCGTGCGCTTCGGTTCGGTCGGTGGCGGCGGGCGCTATGATGGCCTGGTGTCGCGCTTTCGTGGAGAGCCTGTGCCGGCGACCGGCTTTTCCATCGGCGTCTCCAGGTTGATGACCGCGCTGAAGAACCTCGGCAAGCTCGACGCCTCGGACGTGATCGCGCCTGTCGTCGTGCTGGTCATGGACAAGGACACCGACAGCCTCGGCCGCTACCAGAAGATGGTGGCGGAGCTGCGCGCCGCCGGTATCCGTTCCGAAATGTATCTCGGCGGCGCCGGCATGAAGGCGCAGCTCAAATATGCCGACCGGCGCGGCTGCCCGGTCGCCATCATCCAGGGCGGCGACGAGCGCGCCAAGGGCGAGCTGCAGATCAAGGACCTGATCGAAGGCGCGCGCATGTCTGCCGAAATCACCGATAACGCCGAATGGCGCGCAGCCCGCCCGGCGCAGGTGACGGTGGCGGAAGGCGAGCTGGTCGCTGAAGTGAGGAAGATTTTGGCGGCGCAGGCCGAGGAGAGGGCACGTGGCGAGTAGAGGTCGCGTTGGCGCCTCTGGTTTGGGACCAGAGGGTCGTGCAGCACTGAGGTCAGCAAGTTGACCTCCCGCACCCCCGCCATCTCCACCGACATCACCAACCTCTTCGCCACGCGCAACACGCACGCCGTCGAGGTCGCCATATTGCAGCCGGCGGACCCCTTCCTCGACATGGCCGGCGAGGATTTGCGCCGCCGCATCTTCCTCACCGAAAGCGAGACCGGCCAGACATTGTGCCTGCGGCCGGAATTCACCATTCCGGTCTGCCTTGATCACATAAGTTCGCAGGCCGGCACGCCGCGCCGTTATTCCTATCTGGGCGAGGTGTTTCGACAGCGCCGCGAAGGCGGCAACGAGTTCTTCCAGGCCGGCATTGAGGATCTCGGTGACCGCGATACCGCTGGAGCCGATGCCCGCTCGGTGGCCGATGCGCATGCGCTGCTGTCGCTGGTGCTGCCCGGCCAGGCGCTGGCGATCACGCTCGGCGACCAGACCATTTTTGAGGCGGTTCTGGCTGCTCTCGGGCTGCCGCGCGGCTGGCGCATGCGCCTTGCCCGTGCGTTCGGCTCGGCGCCGATGCTTGAGGCGGCTCTCGCCGATCTCGCCAACCCGCCGCGCAACAGCCAGCTCTCCGGTCCAGTCGCCGCCCTCGTCCTCGACGGTGATCTGGACGGTCTTTCCGCCCATATCGCCAGCGGCATGGAAGAGGCGGGCCTGTCGGCGTCCGCCGGACGCGCGCCGTCCGACATTGCCCGGCGGCTGATCGAGAAAGCCGAGTTGCGCAGCGTTCGGTTGTCGAGCGAGGCCTTTTCCGCGCTGAAGGATTTTCTGGCGATCGACGTGCCGCTCAATAGCGCGGCCCAGGCACTGGAGACCTTCGCCACCGGCGCCGGGCTGTCGCTCGATGTTGCGCTGGAAAAGTTCGCTGCCCGCGCCAAGGCGATCGAAGCGCATGGCTTGCCGGCCGAAAAAATCCGCTATGACGCCGCCTTCGGTCGCCCGCTCGATTACTACACCGGCCTGGTTTTCGAAATCGCGGCCGACAATGGCGACAGGCCGCTGGTCGGCGGCGGCCGCTATGACCGACTGCTGACCTTGCTTGGCGCGAAGACGCCTATCCCCGGCGTCGGCTTTTCTGTCTGGCTCGATCGCATCGAGGCATTGCGGGAGACGGCCCCATGATCACGCTGGCAATCCCGTCGAAAGGCCGACTGAAAGAACAGGCGCTGGAAGTACTGGCCAAAGCCGGCCTCGCCGTCAGCCTGCCCGGCGACGAGCGCAAATACCACGCCCGCGTCGAGGGTCTGGATGATGTCGAAGTGGTGTTCCTGTCGGCTTCCGAAATATCAGGCGAGATCGGCCAGGGCGCCGTCGATCTCGGCATCACCGGCGAGGATCTGGTGCGTGAAAACCTCGCCGATTGGGAAAGCCGCGCCGAAATCGTCGCCCGTCTCGGCTTCGGCAATGCCGATGTGGTGGTGGCTGTGCCGGACATCTGGCTCGACGTCGACACCATGGCCGATCTCGACGACGTCGCCGCCGATTTCCGCCAGCGCCATGGCCGGCGGCTGCGCATTGCCACCAAATACTGGCGGCTGACCCAGCAATTCTTCTCGCAGAAGCACGGCATCCAGGTCTATCGCATCGTCGAAAGCCTCGGCGCTACCGAAGGCGCGCCGGCGGCCGGTCTGGCCGATGTCATCGTCGACATCACAACCACCGGCTCGACGCTGCGCGCCAATCATCTCAAGGTGCTGGGCGACGGCCTCGTCCTGCGCTCGCAGGCCTGTCTGGTGGCGTCGAAGAAGACACGGGCGGCGGCCGATGAAGCGGTCCTGCGCGACATCGCGGCGAAGATGGCGGCTGCGGTCGGATAGGAATTATTTCCTTGACCGGTGAGGGCAGCTATGCTACATTTTTGCCCATGGTGCTGATTTGCGCCGGTGACCCGCCGCCCAGGCGGGTTTTTTCGTTTTGGCGCGCTTCGTCAGCCAACGCGAAGCTCCGGAGCATCGTTGACCGGATCGTTGCCCTGCCTCGACCATCGGCGGGATTTCCTCCACTCCGGCAGGCTGATAGGCTCGGCTAATGCATGTCGCCCAAAGTGATCTCGGTTTTGGGAGAACGACATGCATAAAAGCAAGGACCTAGAACGCGTAGCATGATTCTGTTTCAGCGCGACGCACTTAGTCCCGGGAGGAGAGAGCGATGCCGGTCAATCTCGACGAGCTGAAGAACGCCAGCAATTTGCGTGGACCCGGAGCGCGCGCTGGCGGTGTCTTCGTCGCACCCGTCGACAACAGGGCGCATGTCTCTGGAGAACGCAGCGTGCCGCTGCTCGACAAGACCATCCCCGCGCTGTTTTCCGACACCGTCAGCAAATACGGCACGCTCGACGCCGCTGTCTTCGTCGATCAGGACAAGCGCTTCACCTGGAGCGAACTGTCGGACACGGTGGACGCGCTGGCTGCCGGCTTCCTGGCACTGGGGTTGGCAAAGGGCGATCGCGTCGGCATCTGGTCGCCCAACCGCTGGGAATGGCTGGTGACGCAGTTCGCCACCGCCCGCATCGGCCTGATCCTGGTCAACATCAACCCCGCCTATCGGTTGACCGAGCTCGACTATGCGCTGAACAAGGTCGGCTGCAAGGCGCTGGTCACCGCTGCCAAGTTCAAGACGTCAGACTATCTCGGCATGATCGAGACGCTGGCACCCGAGATCGCGAAGGCCACGCCGGGCAAGCTCAAGGCGCAAAAACTGCCGGCGTTGAAGATCGTCATCCGCATGGGTGATGAGAATTCGCCCGGCATGTTCAATTTCGGCGACGTGCTGGCCATGGCCGGGCGTGACGAGCATGACAGCCTCGACCGCATCTCGGAGAAGCTGAAGCCGGGCGAGGCCATCAACATCCAGTTCACCTCAGGCACCACGGGAGCCCCCAAGGGCGCGACGCTGACCCACAACAACATCATCAACAACGGCAATTTCGTCACTTCGGCGATCAAGCTGACCGTCGACGACCGGCTGTGCATCCCGGTGCCGCTTTACCACTGCTTCGGCATGTCGATGGGCACGATGGGTTGCGTCTCGAAAGGCGCCACCATGGTTTTCCCGGGAGAAGGGTTCGACGCCGGCGCCACGCTGAAGGCAGTGGCTCAGGAACGCTGCACCGGGCTCTACGGGGTGCCGACCATGTTCGTCGCCCTGTTGGATCATCCGGATTTTTCCGCCTTCGATCTCTCCAGCCTGCGCACCGGCATCATGGCCGGCTCGCCATGCCCGATCGAGGTGATGAAGAAGGTGGTGTCGCTGATGCATATGGAACAGGTGACCATCGCCTACGGCATGACCGAGACCAGCCCGGTGTCGTTCCAGAGCGGCGTCGACGACCCCTTGGAAAAGCGCGTCTCGACCGTCGGGCGCATTCACCCCCATGTCGAGGTCAAGGCGGTCGATGCCGATGGCGCTACCGTTGCGGTCGGCGTACCGGGTGAGCTTTGCACGCGCGGTTATTCGGTGATGAACGGTTACTGGGACGACGACGACAAGACCCGCGAGGCGGTCGACAGCGACGGCTGGATGCACACCGGCGACCTCGCCACCATCGACGCCGAGGGCTATTGCAACATCGTCGGCCGGGTCAAGGACATGGTCATCCGCGGCGGCGAGAACGTCTATCCCAGAGAGGTGGAGGAATTCCTCTACCGCCATCCAAAGGTCAAGGAGGTGCAGGTGTTCGGCATTCCCGACGCCAAATATGGCGAGGAGCTGTGCGCCTGGATCGTACTCAAGCCCGGCCAGATTGCCACCGAGCAGGAGGTCAAGAACTTCTGCGCCGGCCAGATCGCCCACTACAAGATCCCGCGCCACATACGCTTTCGCACCGAATTGCCGATGACGGTGACCGGCAAGCCGCAGAAGTTTTTGATGCGCGAGGCGATGGTGGAGGAGCTGGGGTTGGTGACGCAGAAGACGGCGTGAACGGGTGAACGCTTCGATCTGTCGGTGCGCGAATGCAGCCACGGTTCGCAGCAGCGCGCAGGGGCTTGCATGAGCGGTTTCGGACGTTCGATGACTTCATATGCGATGCCGCTGGCCGCTTTGGTGATGGCTGTCGCCGTCAGAGCCGGCGGGCTGTCGGCAGACGAAGGTTCGCTGAGCGCCAGGATACTCGTCGGAGCGCTTTCGAGTGCGATTATGTTCACCACCATTTTCGTGGTCCTCGACCACGCCGAGGCGGTGGCTCGGCGTGTAGGAGAGCCCTACGGCACATTGGTGCTGACTTTTGCCGTGACGGCAATCGAGGTGTCGATCATCGTTTCCATGATGCTGCATGGAGAGAACAACCCTACGCTTGCACGTGAGTCTGTCTTTTCAACAGTGATGATTGCATCCACCGGCGTCGTCGGCACCTGTCTCGCGCTTGGCGGCTGGCGTCATCGCAAGCAGGCAATTGTTCGACAAGGGACCAGCGCATATCTCGCGGTTCTGATCGCGCTGACCATCATGACGCTTATTCTGCCAACCTACACACAAGCTACGGGGCCGGGCACATTTTCGGCAGCTCAACTTGGCTTTGTGAGCGTGCTTTCGGTGCTGCTTTATGCAAGTTTTGTGTTCGCGCAGACTGTCCGCCACCGAGAAGACTTTGTCGAAGGGCAGGCCCACGGTGTTTCGCTGCGGACTGCCCCTCACGAAAGCGTCTTTGCCGGCGCATTGCTGCTTTTGATCGGGCTGATTGGCATTGTCATGCTCGCCGAGCAGGTCGCCGCAAGCGTCGAGGATACGCTCGTTGCCTATCAGGTGACACAGGCTGACAGCATTGTGGGGGCATTGATCGCCGGGCTGGTTTTGATGCCAGAGGCAATTTCCGCGGTTCGCGCTTCACTCAACAATGAGCTGCAACGCGGTTTGAATGTCGCGATGGGTTCCGCTTGCGCCACAATTGGTTTGACCATACCGGCGGTCGCAGCCGCCAGCCTGCTGACGGGAAGAGGGTTAACCCTGGGGCTTCCAGCGACTGACACAGTGCTTTTGATTTTAGCGCTCTTCATATGCAATGTGAGTTTTAGCACTGAAAGAACAACATTCTTGACGGGCGCTGTCCATATCGTGGTATTTCTTACATATATATTTCTTATATTTGTACCATGAAAACTTTGGCCCAGGCTGGTAATTAGATGCGGCACGAGGCAGCCGCCAACGGACTGCTTGGGTTCATCAGCCTGGAAGCCGACAGCGAGCTGCAGATGACCGCCCTTTGCCTGAGATGACGTTTCCGCTTCCGCGCCGAATTGCCGGTGACGGTGACCGGCAAGCCGCTGAAGTTCCTAGGAGCGTGAGGCGTCGGGATCATTCCCCGTCCAGACGCCGCCGTTGTGAAGAGGGGGTCGTTCAGCAATTGACGCAGACGCGTCAGGCGGGCCGACAAGGCCGATTGGGTAATGTTCAATCTCGACGCCGCATGGGTGACGTTCTGGTGCTTCAACAGCGCGTCGAGTGTCAGCAGCAAGCCAATGTCGAAATCCGATAACCGTTTCGTCAATGGGACCTCGAACCAGCAGGGGGGACCTCGAAACAGCAGGCGCTATTCAATCGGTAGCAATCTCTAGCACGGTTCCGGAGACTGAAGGACATGCGGCTCCAGTCAATCCTGCAATGGCTTCGAAGTTCCTTTCCCGCGCGGTCGGGTTACTGAGGTGACGGCAATCGGGACGGCTGGTCCGGGTAGCCTTGACGACAACAAGACCCGCGAGGGGATGATGCCGACGGCGGATGCACATCGTGGAATGTCCGGTTTCAATACGGGGAGCACTAAGAGGCGAACCGATGTCGAGTGCTCAGCCGGCATGTGCTTCGCATTTAGCGAGGTTCAGCCTCGGACGCCGCAGCCGTCCGTGCCGGCTTCAGTTGCCAGAATGATCTGACGAGAACATCGTCGGCATAGATCGCGTCATCGAATTGGGCCTGCCCAAGCGCTTGGACCATTGTCGGTCGATCCCCGAGCAGCGAGACGCCAAATGCAGCCTTGCCATTCGGGAGCGGCACGCCTAGAGCGTCCAAAATAGTCGGGAATATATCGACCACGCTCGAAAGTCCGGTATATGTGCGGGGGCGAATGCCATCGCCCGACAGGGAGAAAAAGTTGCGTCTTTCAAACCTGTTCAACTGATCCGTCACCGTGCTCGGCGCGCTGAGGTGATCGCTTTGCAGCACCAGAACGGTATTCGCCATCAGCCCTTTTGCCTCGGCTTTGTGAATGAAGTCCGCGATGAGCATGTTCGTGCATTTGACGGCATGGAGAATATTGGGGGCTTGCGGAGAAAGTCCGGTCTTGCCGATGCATTTGTCCGTCAGATAGCCGTCCATCGCGTGCCCACCACTGACGGCGATCGTCAGCGCGAGCGGTTTGCCGTCTCGCTGCGCGCGCCGCAAAATGTCGAAACTCATATCCAGAACCTGGGCGTCGCTGGCGCCAAAAGTGCTGCCAGACCCGGCGACGGCAGCGACGACTTCCGATCCCCCAAAAAGCGATGAGTAGCCATGGGTGGCATAGAATGCCCCCTGACCGGTGAAGCCGAGTGGCCAACCGGAAACGAAGCTCTGCCGATAGCCCCGCGACTTCAGGACGTCGCCCAAGCAGGTCAAGCCTGGCAGGAACTGCGAATTCTCCTCCAGATACTCGCGGGTTGTGAAATACGACATCAGCAGCGGCGTTCCACAATTCGCGGCGACCATGCCCGCGATGGAATTGTTGGTGTAGGCCAGCTGCACCATGTTGGTCGCTGAGAGGCTACGCCTGTCGAATTCGAGCAGCGGACCCATGACATCGCCAAACGTCGCCTCGTTCATGTAGGTGCGTTCGGCGCTCTCGATGAAGATATGTATGAGGTTCTTCGGCACGGCGGTCACGGACGCCCCCGCGGCCGGTTTCGTCAACGAGGTAATATCGACGAAGTGCTTGGACAGGAAATCATGCAGCGGGTTGAGATGGACCGCCGCCGCGATCGGGCGCGTCAGCATCGGGTTTGCCGCCAGGAAGAACGCCATCAGGGCGACGTCTAATCTCCTTGTCAGTGTGCCGCGTGCCTTTAGCGCGCCGAGACCGAGAAGCACGACCAAGATGACCAGTATCGTGTTTCCGGTGTTCATCAAACATTCAAGAACGACGCCGGGGGTAAGAACCCCGGCACCGACATGCATGAACATCGCGGCCCAATCGAAATAGCCGAAAACGCTTTCAAGATAGACATAGAAAAGAAACAGGAAGCAGGGGATGAGCGATAGATAGATGCTGAACCACCTGCGTCTTGGCTGATCTGTCTTGGCGCCTTGCTGACAATCCAGCAACAGAAGCGCCCACAGAGCGCAAAGGCCAAGGATGACAAGCAGCCTTTTCTCCGAGAGATTGATTAGCGATACGAGCCAGGTGAGCGAGCCCACCGTCGCGGCGCTAACCAATGATGCGATTGGCCTGGAAGAAACCGCAGGAATTCCGCGCATGCCTTGCACTCGAACGGTGATGTCCGAAGTGAATATCGAGAACCATTTAAAACTATACTAAGGAGATGCAGAAAATTTTTCCTCATTGAACGATCTGTTAAGTTAGAAAAAGCTAATGTCGTAGGGCGAAAGCAACCTGCCTTTTAGGGTGCCGGACAGCCATAGAAGGCTGGTCCGCCGTGATGTTCTAAGGTAGGATTAAAGTCTTCTTGGCGGGAGTAATGCTTGAGTGATACGAAATCCAGCTTTAGACGGCGTCAGGGCACTCGCCGCGATGCTGGTTGTCGTGCATCACTCCCAGAGCCCATGGATGCCTGGCGGCTTCATCGGCGTTGACATCTTCTTTGTCTTGAGCGGATTTTTGATCACGTCGCTCTTGATGCGAGAGGCCGACAGTACGGGCACCATCGCGATCGGAGCGTTTCTGCTGCGCCGCTCAGTTAGGCTGATGCCGCCCCTTGTTATGTTGCTTGCCGCAGCCCTGATAATCGGGCCGCTATTCTGGCCGGACGTCCCTATTGGGCTGATCGTCGCTATCTCGATTCTGTATCTCGCGGACTATGTAAGTGCGCTCCATGGCGTCATTCCCCTGCTTGGTCACACATGGTCGCTTGCGGTCGAGGAGCATTTCTACCTGATCTGGCCGATGGCGGTGCTGGGGCTGGCAAAGCTCGCCCAAAGGTCAAGGATCAAGGCGCTTGCGATAGCGTTCGTGGTGGCAACGCTTTGGCGGCTGGGCAATGCTTATCACTACACCGAGTTCGAGATGACTGCTTTCCGTTTCGACACTCGGCTCTCTGGTCTGCTGTTGGGCGCATTAGTGTCTGTTTCGGGCATCAGCCTCAAGGGTCGGCACGCCAATATCGTAGGGCTGTCGTCTTTGGGTGCGCTTGTGGTTCTTGCGTTCGTGGCAACACAAGAGCCTGTATCGACCGCCTATCTGCAACCGCTTATCGACATGGCGTCGGCCGGCCTCGTCGTGTCGCTGCTCAACAATGAAACGATGATAGCCCGTGCTTTTGCATGGAGGCCGATCGTCTATATCGGCATCATCTCGTATTCGGTCTATCTATGGCACTATCCGATTTCCAGAGCGGCGTTGATGTACACCAACGACTGGCGCATGGTCCTTGTCGTGACGCTTGTACTTTCGCTTGCGATCGCCGCACTGTCTTGGACCTTCGTCGAAAAGCCGTTTCAGTCATGGCGGCGAAATCGCTTCGCAATGGCCTAATCCGGCTTATCCGTCGCCCTACGCAAATGCGGCTTCAACACCTGAAAATCCGGAGCTTCACTTACGCGATCACGGAAAAGCACATACACGACTGCAACCGAGCATCCGAGCAAGCTCAGCGCCCGTCTACGGTCCCAATCAATCTGCGGCACTCATGCAATGGCCGGTTCAAGAAATGGCAAAGCTGGTCGCAACGTCAGCGATGCTGCACAAAGTTGCCATCTAAGGCCGAGCCTATTTAAGTCGTCATTGGGGAATAGAAGACTTGGCGGTTCCATTATGCCAAGCACGAAGGCGCGGGCCATGGCCCGCGCCTTTTCATATTCAGCCTTCCAAAGAGCTCAGTCCTTCTCGAAGATGCGCGCCTTGGCGACCACACCGGCAATGGCGCCGCCGATCAGCGGTGCAACGATGAATAGCCAGAGCTGGCCGATCGCGGCAGTTCCCGAAAACAGTGCCGGACCGATCGAGCGGGCCGGGTTGAGCGACGTGCCGGTCACCGGGATGATGGCAATGTGCAATCCTGCCAGCGTCAGGCCGATGACCAGTCCGGCGAACGCCGTCGAGTGCTTTTCAGCCGTGACGCCAAGAATCACGGTGACGAAGGTGAAGGTGCCGATCACTTCCCACAGGAATGCCGAGCTGACGCCCCATTTCGTCACATCCCAGCCATTGGCGCCGAAGCCGGTGGTGTGTCCGCCAACCTGGCCGGAAACGATGATCCACAACGCCAGCGAAGCAAGGACGCCGCCGATGACCTGCGCGATCCAGTAGGGGATCACGTCCTTGGCCGGCAGCCGGCCGGCAAGGAAGACGCCGAGCGTCACCGCCGGATTGAGATGCGCGCCCGAAATGGGGCCGATCGCATAAGCCGCCGCGATGAGGCCGATGCCGAACGCCAGACCGATGCCTTCCTGGCCGAGCGGCAGCGCGCCGCCGAAGCCGCCCGTCACCACAGAAGCCGTACCGATGAACACCAATAGAAATGTGCCTAGAACTTCCGCCAGATAAGTCTTCATTGCCCTCTCCTCGTGTCGATCCGCCGGTCCACCTTTTGCGCGCCGCGAATCACAACCGGAAGAGTATTCGCAACCAGAAAAGTTGGAAAGCAGAGCGGTTGTGCGGGCCGACCTGCTTGTGCGCGCCGGTTGCGCGCTCTAGAGCAGGGCCGGAATATTTTTCTGCGTGACGGAACAAGACCATGCGACTGGGCGGACGGCTGGCTGCGGCCATCGAAGTGCTGGAAGACATCGGCCGGCGCCACCGGCCGGTGGCGGACGCGCTGAAGGATTGGGGCCTGTCGCATCGCTTCGCCGGCGGCGGCGACCGTGCGGCGATCGGCAACATCGTCTATGACGCCTTGCGCCACAAGCGTTCCGCCGGCTGGCTGCTGGGGCAGGACACGCCGCGCGCCATCGGCTTCGGCGCGCTGCTGCTCGAATGGCGCCAGACGGCACAATCGCTCAACGAGGCGCTCGATGGCGACAAGTTCGCACCGCCGCTGCTGACCGCCGCCGAGCTTCAGGCCATCGCCGAACGCCGGCTTGACGATGCGCCGGCCGCGGTGCGGGCGGATGTTCCGGACTGGTGCGCGCCGCTTTTCGAGCGAGCCTTTGGCTCGACCTGGGCCGACGAGGGCGCCGCGCTGGCAACGCGCCCGCCGCTCGACCTCAGGGTCAACACCCTGCAGGCCAACCGCGACAAGGTGCTGGCCGAACTGACGGGAACCGGCGCGAAACCCTCGGCAATCGCGCCACACGGCATCCGCATCCCGCCGATCGACGGCGACGGCCGGCACCCGAACGTGCAGGCCGAGCCGGCTTTCCAGAAGGGCTGGTTCGAGGTCCAGGACGAAGGCTCGCAGATCGCGGCCGCCCTTGCCGGGGCGCAAGCCGGCATGCAGGTGCTGGATTTTTGCGCCGGCGCCGGCGGCAAGACGCTGGCACTGTCGGCTTCGATGGAAAATCGCGGCCAGATCTTTGCCCATGATGCCGAAAAAGCACGGCTGGCGCCCATCTTCGACCGCATCCGCCGCTCTGAAAACCGCAATGTCCAGATCGTCACCAAGCCGGCCGAACTCGCGCCGCTCGGCAACCACATGGACATCGTGCTGGTCGACGCGCCTTGCACCGGCAGCGGCACCTGGCGGCGCCGTCCCGATGCCAAATGGCGGCTGACGCAAAGGCAGCTCGATGCACGCAAGGGCGAGCAGTCGGCGATCCTCGATGCGGCCAAAGTCTATGTCAAACCAGGCGGCCTGCTGGTCTACATCACCTGCTCGGTGTTTGATGAGGAAAACGGTGAGCAGATCGCGGCCTTTCGGGACCGTAACAGCGGCTTTGTTCCCGTCGACCACCGCCAGCTCTGGGACAGCCGTTTTCCCGGGCATGAGGCAGCCGCACGCATCGGCGCCAGAGGCGACATCTCGCTGTCGCCGGCGCTCAGCGGCACCGATGGGTTTTATCTCTGTGCGTTACGCAGATCGGCCTGAATCCTATTCCTGACGGACGCGTGGCGCCGGCCGGCAGGCCAGGTCGATTGTGCAGTGCAGCAAAAGCATTTGCCTGCCGTCCATGCCTCTGCAATAAGCTTATCCGCGTAAAGGAAGGCAGCGGCAATGGCAGCAAAGATCGTACCCGCCCCGGACTATGAGGATCGCGTCAGGACCTCCTTCGCGCGTCAGAAGGCGATGGCCACGATCGGCGCCGAACTGACGCTAGTGACGCCCGGTATCATCGAGATCGAGATGCCCTATTCGGCGGCATTGACCCAGCAGCACGGCTTCCTCCATGCCGGCGTCATTTCGACGGCGCTGGACTCGGCCTGCGGCTATGCCGCCTTTTCGCTGATGCCGGAAAACTCCGGCGTGCTGACCATCGAGTTCAAGGTCAACCTCCTGGCGCCGGGCAGGGGCGAGCGCTTCCTGTTCCGCGGCTCGGTGACCAAGCCAGGCCGCACCATCATCGTCGCCGACGGCCAGGCCTACGCCTTTGCCGCCGACGGCGAGGCCAAGCTGATCGCCACCATGACCGGCACCATGATGACGGTGGTTGGCCGCGATGGGATTGAAGGGTGAGTGGCCGGTTCGCCGCAGGCGAATTCATCGTGCCGGTGGCACGATGAAAGGCCACGAACGCCGGGAGCTGCCGGAGGCAGCGCGTCCCGGCGAGCGGCGGTGCAGATAAGCAGATGATCGGGCGGAGAGGAATAAATCATCATGGCCGATAAAATCTCGCGCCTGTCGGGCAAGGACGTCCTCTTCGTTATGGCGGCGCAGGCCGAATACGGCCCGCACCTCAAGCAGCTGTTCACGCCATTGATGACCGGTGTCGGTCCGGTCGAGGCCGGCGTCAGGCTGGGTGCTGAACTCTCCTGGCTGAAATCGCAAAAAGCACTGCCGGATCTCGTTGTTTCGCTCGGTTCAGCCGGCAGTCGGACGCTGCAGCAGACGGAAATCTACCAGGCGGTTTCGGTCAGCTACCGTGACATCGACGCTTCGCCGCTCGGCTTCGAGAAGGGCGCCACCCCCTTCCTCGACCTGCCGGTAACCGTGCCATTGCCCTTCAAGATACCGGACATCAAGCAGGCGACCCTGTCGACCGGCGGCGCGATCATCACTGGCGCGGCCTATGATGCTGTTGCCGCCGACATGGTCGACATGGAGACCTTCGCCTGCCTGCGCGCCTGCCAGTTGTTCGACATTCCGCTGATCGGTCTGCGCGGCATTTCCGACGGGGCGGCGGATCTCAGGCATGTCGGCGACTGGACCGAATATCTTGAAGTCATCGACGAGAAGCTGGCGGACGCCGTCATGCGGCTCGAACGGGCGATCGGCGACGGCGCCCTCCGGACGGGACCATCCCATGAAGATGCCAGACCAGCCTGAAAGTCGGGCCACGCAACCCATTGCGTCGACTCGTTTCTTTCTCTAAACGCTCGCCATGAAAACAGCCAATCATCCCGACACCGTCCTGATTGTCGATTTCGGCAGCCAGTTCACCCAGCTCATCGCCCGCCGCATCCGCGAGGCCGGCGTGTTTTCCGAGATCGTGCCGTTCCAGTCGGCCGAAGCGGCATTCAAGCGTATCAATCCGAAGGCCGTCATTCTGTCCGGCGGTCCGGCTTCGACCGGCGATATCGGCAGCCCGCGCGCGCCGCAGATCGTCTTCGATTCCGGCGTGCCGGTGCTTGGCATCTGTTACGGCCAGATGGCCATGTGCGTGCAGATGGGCGGCGTCGCCGAAAGCTCCGACCATCGCGAGTTCGGCCGCGCCTTCGTCGAGATCCAAAAGGACAGCCCGCTGTTCGAGGGCCTGTGGGCGCCCGGCCAGCGCCACCAGGTGTGGATGAGCCATGGCGACCGCGTCATCTCCTTGCCCAAGGGCTTCGAAGTGTTCGGCAAGTCCGAGGGCTCGCCCTTCGCCATCTTCGGCAACATCGAGCGCAAGATGTACGGCATCATGTTCCATCCCGAGGTGGTGCATACGCCCGACGGCGCCCGGCTGCTCAGGAATTTCGTCCACAACATCGCCGGCATCGAGGGCGACTGGACCATGCGCGCCTACCGCGAGCACGCGGTCGAGACGATCCGCAAGCAGGTCGGTAAGGGCAAGGTCATCTGCGCGCTGTCGGGCGGCGTCGATTCTTCCGTTGCGGCGCTGTTGATCCACGAAGCGGTCGGCGACCAGCTGACCTGCATCCTTGTCGACCACGGCCTGATGCGCAAGGACGAGGCCGCGGGCGTGGTGGCGATGTTCCGCGAGCACTACAATTTGCCGCTCATTCTGGTGAACGCGTCGGACCGTTTCATCGACGCCCTCGAGGGCGAGTCGGACCCGGAGAAAAAACGCAAGACCATCGGCCGGCTGTTCATCGAGGTGTTCGAGGAAGAGGCCAAGAAACTCGGCGGCGCCGAATTCCTGGCGCAAGGCACGCTCTATCCCGACGTCATTGAAAGCGTCTCCTTCACCGGCGGCCCGTCGGTGACGATCAAGTCACACCACAATGTCGGCGGCCTGCCCGCGCGCATGAACATGCAGCTGGTCGAGCCGCTGCGCGAACTGTTCAAGGACGAGGTGAGGGCGCTCGGCAAGGAGCTCGGCCTGCCCGAAAGCTTTATCGGCCGCCATCCATTCCCCGGCCCAGGCCTCGCCATCCGCTGCCCAGGCGGGATCACCCGCGAAAAGCTGGAGATCCTGCGCGAGGCCGATGCCATCTATCTCGACGAGATCCGCAAGGCCGGCCTGTACGACGCCATCTGGCAGGCCTTTGCCGTGCTGCTGCCGGTGCAGACGGTCGGCGTGATGGGCGACGGCCGCACCTACGAGTTCGTCTGCGCGCTGCGTGCCGTCACCTCGGTCGACGGCATGACGGCGGATTTCTACCACTACGACATGGCCTTCCTCGGCGCCGCCGCCACCCGCATCATCAACGAAGTCCGCGGCATCAACCGTGTCGTCTACGACGTGACGTCGAAGCCGCCGGGAACAATCGAGTGGGAGTGAGGGTACAAACGGCGGCAATAGCGTAGTTTCGGCGGCGAATTTCGCCGTCGCGCAATGTTGTTGCAGTCCGTACCTTACTCCGCAGAGCTGGCGTTCTCCGTTTCTGCCTCGGTGGTTCGATCTGCGCCCAGTTTCCGGATGATGTAAAATCGCTTTAGAGGGCGGGAGTGCTCTAGCTGTTTAGTCCCGGCATTTGCTGGAGCGGATCGAGTTTGAAGCGTTCCGGTTGTGA
>NZ_RZTC01000098.1:0-3939 GCF_004023165.1 Mesorhizobium sp. M7A.F.Ca.MR.176.00.0.0
TCCTTGAGGCGCTGTTGCGCATGCGCAACAGCGCCTCAAGGAAGCCGAAAAGCTGGGTTTTGGAAGCGCGGTTCTGCCCTCGGGCAGCGGGGAACTGGCCGGGGGGATCGGGGCCGGTTCTTTCCAGCCGACCGAGCTTGCCGACCTCGTGGCACGCATAGCCGGCTCACGCCGAAGCCGCGTGGACGAAGAAGATTAGAGCATCGGACCCAGAGCCCGATGTTCCGCGCTATAATGCGGCTCATGGAGTGGGGCGAAAGACATGCCGATTACGCTGCTTGACGGAATTCTCGTCGGCTTCACTCTGGTCTCGGCGATGCTCGCCATGGTTCGCGGCTTTTCGCGTGAAGTCCTGTCCGTCGTCTCCTGGGCAGCGGCGGCAGCGGCGGCGTTCTTCTTCTACAAGCCGGTTGTGCCTTACCTCGCGCCCTACATCGAGAATGAAAAGATCGCCATGGCCGCCGCCGCCGGCGTCGTCTTCATCATCGCGCTGATCGTCGTCTCGGTCATCACCATGAAGCTGGCCGACTGGATCATCGATTCGCGGATCGGCGCGCTCGACCGTACGCTGGGTTTCCTCTACGGCGCCGCGCGCGGCATCCTGGTCGTCGCCGTCGCCCTGCTGTTCTTCAACTGGCTGGCTGGCGCCAAGGCACCGACCTGGGTCACGGAGGCCAAGTCGCGACCGCTGCTCGAGCAGATCGGCGCCAAGCTCGAAAGCCTGCTGCCCGAGGATCCGGAAAACGCCATTCTCAAGAAACTCAATCCGAATCAACCGGCCGCCGAGACACCAGCTGCTCCGGACGCACCGGCGGCGGATGCTCCGGCAGGCGGCGACGATGCCAACACGCCGGCGCCTGACGACAATGACGCAACACCACCGGCCAACAACGCTCCGGCACCGGCGGCACCGGCAAACTGACGCCGAAAACGACGTCAGGATCTGACGATGGTGTGAACGACCGCACGGCCCGCGTTGCTTTCGGCGCGAACCCGCATTATATGGCGATTTTAGCGGAGCTTTAGATGGCAGACGCAGACGACGTGCTTTCCGCCGAGGCCGACGACCATTTCCACGACGAATGCGGTGTGTTCGGCATTTTCGGCCGGCAGGACGCGGCAGCCATCGTCACACTGGGCCTGCATGCGCTGCAGCATCGTGGCCAGGAAGCGGCAGGCATCGTTTCTTACGACGGCAGCCAGTTCCATGTCGAACGCCATGTCGGCCTGATCGGCGACACCTTCACCAAGCAGCGCGTCATCGACAGCCTGCAAGGCAACCGCGCCATCGGCCATACCCGCTACGCCACGACTGGCGGCGCCGGCATGCGCAACATCCAGCCCTTTTTCGCCGAATTGGCCGATGGCGGCTTCGCCGTCGCCCACAACGGCAATCTGACCAACGCCATGACCGTGCAGCGCGCGCTGCAGAAGCAAGGCGCGATCTTCTCCTCCACCTCCGATACCGAGACGCTTTTGCACCTCGTCGCCACCAGCAAGGAGCGCGACCTCAACTCGCGTTTCATCGATGCGGTGCGGCAGGTCGAGGGCGCTTTCTCGCTGGTGGCGATGACGGCCAAGAAGATGATCGGTTGCCGCGATCCGCTCGGCATCCGGCCGCTGGTGCTCGGCGATCTCGACGGCGCCTGGATCCTGGCCTCCGAAACCTGCGCGCTCGACATCATCGGCGCGCGTTTCGTTCGCGACCTGAAGCCCGGCGAGATGGTCGTCGTCACCTCCAAGGGCATCGAGAGCCTGTTCCCCTTCGAGCCGCAGAAGACCCGCTTCTGCATCTTCGAATATGTCTATTTCGCGCGGCCGGATTCCTCGGTGGAAGGCCGTAACGTCTATGAGGTGCGCAAGCGCATCGGCGCCGAGCTGGCGGTTGAAAGCCCGGTCGAGGCGGACATCGTCGTGCCGGTGCCGGATTCGGGCACGCCGGCGGCGATCGGCTTCAGCCAGGCTGCAGGCATTCCCTTCGAACTCGGCATCATCCGCAATCATTATGTCGGCCGCACCTTCATTCAGCCGGGCGATTCGATCCGCCACATGGGCGTCAAACTGAAGCACAATGCCAACCGCCGCATGATCGAGGGCAAGCGCGTGGTGCTGGTCGACGACAGCATCGTGCGCGGCACCACCAGCCAGAAGATCGTGCAGATGGTGCGCGACGCCGGCGCCAAGGAGGTGCATATGCGCATCGCCTCACCGCCGACACGCGCCTCCTGTTTCTACGGTGTCGACACGCCGGAGAAATCGAAGCTCCTGGCATCGCGCATGTCGATCGAGGAGATGGCCGAGTTCATTCGCGTCGATTCGCTCGGCTTCCTCACCATTGACGGGCTCTACCGCGCGGTCGGCGAGGCCAGCCGCGATAACGACCAGCCGCAATTCTGCGATGCCTGCTTCACCGGCCAGTATCCAACCCGCCTGCTCGACTTCGAAGGCCACGACAATGTGCGCACGCTGTCGCTGCTGGCGACGAGCGGGACGTAGGCCGGACCGCCATCAGCGTTAGTCAAATTCCCGGAATCCATCGCATGACCCTCGACCTTTCCGACCGCGTTGCGGTCGTCACCGGCGCCTCGCGCGGTATCGGCTATTTCATTGCCAAGGAATTGGCTGCCGCCGGCGCGCATGTCATTGCGGTGGCGCGCACTGTCGGAGGACTGGAAGAGCTCGACGACCAGATCAAGGCGGCCGGCGGCCAGGCGACACTGGTGCCGCTCGACCTCGCCGACATGGCCGGTATCGACCGCCTGGGCGGCGCCATCCACGAACGCTGGGGCAAGCTCGACATTCTCGTCGCCAATGCCGGCGTGCTCGGCGTCATCTCGCCGATCGGTCATGTCGAAGCAAAAACCTTCGAGAAGGTGATGACCATCAACGTCACCTCGACCTGGCGGCTGATCCGCTCCGTCGACCCCCTGCTGCGGCTCTCCGATGCTGGACGAGCGATCATCCTGTCCTCCAACGCAGCGCACTCGGCGCGCGCCTTCTGGGCACCCTACGCGGCTTCCAAGGCCGCGGTGGAGACGATGATGCGCTCCTGGGCGCATGAGACGCAGAGCCTGCCGCTCCGGGTCAATGCCGCCGACCCTGGCGCCACCCGCACCGCCATGCGTGCCCAGGCAGTGCCGGGCGAAGATCCCGAGACGTTGCCGCATCCCTCCGAGATCGCCAAACGCATCGTGCCGCTGGCCAGCCCGGACCTGAAAGAGACCGGATTGATCTTCCAAGCCAAGCACAATCGGTTCGTCGCCTATCGCCAGCCGGAATAAAACTAGAGCCTTTTTGCCGCATGTCGGTTTCCCAAGAACCGCTGCATACTTTTAGGCGACATGCGTAGGGATTAAACAGGCCTCCGGCAACGTTTCTTCTGATGTAACCCGTCGAAGACCAACCGGAGGACCGACATGCGTAAACTGCTTCTCGCCACCGCCGCCACCCTGATCGCAGCCGCGGGCGCCGCTTACTCGCAAGATGCCAAGATGAGCTTCTTCGTCACCAGTGTCGGTTCCGGCAAGGGTGCCGACCTCGGCGGCCTCAAGGGCGCCGACGCGCATTGCGCGTCGTTGGCGGAAGCCGCCGGCGTCACCGGCAAAAGTTGGGCCGCCTATCTGTCGACCAGCGACACCGACGCCCGTGACCGCATCGGCAAGGGGCCGTGGGTGAACGCCAAGGGCGTCAAGATCGCCGACGATGTCGCCTCGTTGCACAGCGATGCCAACGGCATCACCAAACAGACAGCGCTCAACGAGAAAGGCGAAGCGGTCAACGGCCGCGGCGACACGCCCAACCGCCACGACGTGCTGACCGGCTCCAAGCCCGACGGCACCAAGATCGCCGACCAGACCTGCGGCAACTGGACGATGAGCGGGGCGGAAGGCGCCGCGATGATGGGCCATCATGACCGCGCCGGTCTCGACGATTCGGCAG
>NZ_RZTC01000098.1:3949-12159 GCF_004023165.1 Mesorhizobium sp. M7A.F.Ca.MR.176.00.0.0
CCTGGAATTCCTCGCACGCCTCGCGCGGCGGCTGCAGCCAGGAGGCGCTCAAGGGCACCGGGGGCGATGGCTTGTTCTATTGTTTTGCCACCAACTGAGCCGATTGCGCTTCGAAATCGGGCTGGAAACCCCCGTCACATCACGCGGCTGTGATGTGACGGCGGGAAGCTGTGCGGCGGTCAGGCTTTCGTCATTTCCATGGAGTTGGTAGGGTCACAGCGACTCCCACAACAGCGCCCAACTGGCAGAACAAGGAAATCCCCATGGCTACGACCGCAGCAGCGTTGGTCTGGTATCTGGTAATCGCCGGCCCGCAAGGCGGCATGGTCGTGCTGCCCAGCACCTTCGACAAACGCGAACAGTGCACCGCCGCCATCACCGAATATCAGAAGCAGCCGACACCGGCCGGCTGGTCGGTGCAATGCGTGCCGAGCGCCTCGCCCTTCACTGACGAGGGCGACGCCGAAGAACCGTCGGCGCAGTAAGCATCAGCGGCGTGCGCTCACCGTCAGCTCCGGCTTCTGGCTGATGGTCTGGAACACCACGCAATAACGCTCGGTCAGCTTCAGCAGCGAGTCTACCCGCTCCTGCGGCTCAGCGGTGTCGAGGTTGAAATTGAGCCGGATGGCGCGAAAGCCGACCGGTGCATCCTTGGCGACACCGAGCGTGCCGCGAAAATCGAGATCGCCTTCGGCCTCCACCGTGGCGGCGCCGAGCTTGAACTCGAGCGCCGTCGCCACCGCCTTGAGCGTCACCCCGGCGCAGGCGACCAACGCCTCCAGCAGCATGTCGCCCGAGCAGAGTTCAAGCCCTGAGCCGCCTGTTGCCGGATGCAAGCCGGCGATGGCGAGCGCCCTGCCCGTCTCCACCTTGCAGGCAACCGACTGGTCATCGATCGAGCCCTTGGCGCGAAGCGTGATCAGAGCCTGCGAAGCATCGTCACGGTAGGCCTGCTTCAGCGGCGCCTGCATGGCCTTCAGTTCGGTCGCATCCATCCGCTTTTCCCCTTTCGTCGACTGCTTGCGTCACCGGCATACGCCGTCCGGTCGAGATTTGCGCCGATCACCGTGGCAAGGCAATGCCGTTCCGCAACAGGAGACAGCGGTCAACACCGATATCCCAAATGGGACATTGACGGACAAGGTCCCAAAAACGTCTGATCCGGGCAAGTCATCACTCCATTTCCCGGCGGTCCCAAGATGCCCCGTACCCTCTCGACAAGGCCGAAACAGGATGGGTTTCGCGCGCCCGGCGAATTCGAACCAAAGTCAGGCTGCTGGCTGATCTGGCCGGAGCGGCCGGACACCTGGCGCCTCGGCGCCAAGCCCGCGCAAAAGCTGTTCGTGGATGTCGCCGCGGCGATCGCGCAAAGCGAGCCAGTGACGGTGGCGGCCTCCGCTCGCCAGTGGCAGAATGCCCGAGCGCGATTGCCCGGCCATGTGCGTGTCGTGGAGATGTCCACCAACGATTCTTGGCTGCGCGACAGCGGTCCCAATTTCGTCGTCAACGATCAAGGCGGCGTGCGTGGCGTCGATTGGATCTTCAACGCCTATGGCGGTTTTGACGGCGGCCTCTACGCGCCATGGGACCTCGATGATCTGGCAGCGCAAAAAGTGCTCGAAATCGAGAACATGGATCGCTACCGCGCACCGCTGATCGCCGAGGGCGGCGGGTTGCAATGCGACGGCCAGGGCACCCTCATCACGACGGAGCAATGCCTGCTCAACCGAAATCGCAACGCTCATCTCGGCAAGGCCGAGGTGGAACGCCAGCTTGGTGACTATCTCGGCGTCGACACCGTCATCTGGCTGCCGCGTGGCCTTGCCTTCGACGAAACCGACGGCCATGTCGATGACATCTGCTGCTTCGTGCGTCCCGGCGTGGTCGTGCTGAGCTGGACCGACAATCGGGAGGACCCGCAATACGAGATTGTGCGAGAAGCCGAAGAGGTGCTGCGTTCGGCCCGTGATGCGCGTGGCCGCGCACTGGAGATCCACCGGCTGCCGCATCCCCTGCCGATCGAGATGACGCCGGAAGAAAGCGAGAGCGTGGACCGGCTGGATTCGACCTGGGCGCGACCGGCCGGAAACCGGATCGCGGCGAGCTACATCAACTACTATCCGGGCAACAGCGTCGTGGTGGTACCGCAGTTCGGCTGCGATCTCGATGTGAAGGCCAAGCAGACGCTGGCCGAGCTGTTTCCCGACCACAAGATAGTCGGCATCGAAAACTCACGCGAGATCCTGCTGGGTGGCGGCAATGTCGCCTGCATCACCTTGCCGGTCTATGCCCCGCAGCGACGCTGAGGGACGACGCATGCCGAAAACAGATAGCGAAAACGGAGGACATTTATGCGCGCTCTGATCTTCTCAACCCTGCTTGCCTGCGGCGTCTGCGCAAATGCGGCTTCGGCTGACGAGGAAAAGATCGTCAACGTCTACAACTGGTCCGACTACATCGCGCCGGACACCGCCGAGAAATTCGAGAAGGAAACGGGCATCAAGGTTCGCTACGATGTCTATGACGGCAACGAAGTACTTGAAACCAAGCTGCTCACCGGCGGCTCGGGATATGACGTGGTCTACCCCTCAGCCTATCCGTTCCTGAAGAACCAGGTGAAGGCGGGGGCGTTCCTGGAACTCGACAAATCGAAGCTTGCCAACCATTCGAAGATCGATCCGCAGGCCCTGGCGCTGATCGCAGGCGCCGACCCGCAGAACCTTCATGCCGTGCCCTATATGGCTGTCACCGACGGCATTGGCTACAACGTCGCCGCGGTGAAGCAGAGGCTGCCGGACGCGCCGACGGATTCCTTCGCCATGGTCTTCGACGTGGACGTGGTCAAGAAGCTCTCCGATTGCGGCGTGGCCATGATCGATGCGCCGGCTGAAGTCATCCCGATGGCGATGAACTATCTTCACATCGACCCCAAATCGACCAGTCCCGACGACCTCGCCAAGGTCGAGGACCTGATGGGCAAGGTGCGGCCCTACATCCGCTATTTCCATTCGTCGAAATACATCAACGACCTCGCCAACGGCGACATCTGCGTGGTGTTGGGCTGGTCGGGCGACATACTTCAGGCAAGAACCCGTGCGGCGGAATCCGTGAAGAAGCTGGAGATCGCCTATTCCATCCCCAGAGAAGGCACGCTCATCAACTTCGATACGATGGTGGTGCCGAAAGATGCGCCGCATCCCGACAACGCCCAGGCCTGGATCAACTTCAATCTGCGGCCCGATATCGCCGCGGCCAATTCCAGCTATGTCTCCTATGCCAATGCGATACCGGAATCCCTGCCGCTGATGGACAAGGCGATAGCCAGCGATCCCGGCGTCTTTCCGCCTGATGCCGTGAAGGCCAAGCTGTTCGTGGTCGACAACAACGACCCAAAGCTGCTGCGATCACAAAACCGCATGTGGACGCGCATCGTGACGGGGCAATAGAGCTGGCGGAAGCCGTCAGGCTCAAGCGGCTTCGCGGAAGGCCGCCAGCAGCTCGACCTGGGAGTGCACGCCGAGCTTGCGGTAGATCTGCTTGATGTGGTTGCGGACGGTGCCGGGCGAGACGGCGAGGCTTCGCGAAATCGTCTTGGCGTTGCCACCCTCGACCAGATGCCGCGCAACCTCGGCCTCGCGCCTGCTCAGCCGCGAGCGTCCGTCACCGATTGCGGCGCCCTTGTCCCGGGAGCGGCACAGATGAAGCAATCTTTGCAGAATGAGCCTTGTCGCGCTGCTTGCCGCGCAAGCCATCTCCAGATCCTGATCGCCAAAGGCTGGTGCCCCGTTTCGCCGCAGGAAGGTGACATAGCCAGCGGTCAGCCCGTCGAGATTGAACACGCCGGTGATCTCGTCGAAACTGTCGGAAGGGCCGAAGAATTCGCGATAGTAGGGGGTACGCTGGAAGTCGCCATTGCGGAGTGCCGACAGCGGCAACAGGAAATCCTGTCTTGTGCTGGCGAACCTCTGGAAGAAGGGATCCTGGCGATACAGTCGTGCATCGTAGTCGCGGTTCCAGCGATCGGGGCCGGCATCGTCGATGGTCAGGGATGTTATGTCGCGACGGTAAAAGCCGACATAGGCGCGGTCGGAGCCAAGCAGCC
Organism: Mesorhizobium sp. M7A.F.Ca.MR.176.00.0.0; assembly: GCF_004023165.1. Lineage (NCBI taxonomy): Bacteria > Pseudomonadati > Pseudomonadota > Alphaproteobacteria > Hyphomicrobiales > Phyllobacteriaceae > Mesorhizobium > Mesorhizobium sp. M7A.F.Ca.MR.176.00.0.0. Next base: position 8,052 of record NZ_RZTC01000098.1, read on the forward strand.
CGCTCGCCGCCGCTGTGAAGCGAGCGGACAGTTCTTCAGGCGTCGCGGCCAGGGCCGCAGCCGCCACACCGCCGCTCCAGTGTCCAAACCGATCGAGAGAGATGTTCGACTGCATTCCGGCTCACATTAGCGCAAGCCGTTGCAGGTTCAAGACAGCCATTTCCTTTGACTTCGATCCTCTCGGCCATACCTATGCGGGAGTCGTTCTCGCGGAGCCATCATGCTGGTCAAGCTGAAACTGATCTTCCTCATCCTGCCGATGCTTGCCGTCCTGGCGCAGCCCGTCCTGGCTGAAACGGCGGAGCGGCCGGCACCTGCGGGCGGTGTGCTGTCCCTGCTGCCGCCGCCGCAGACCACCAACCATTCGATCACACTGGCCCGGCGCAAGCTGGATTACCAGGCAAAGGCAGCGACCCTGTCGCTGCTATCGGGCAACGGCGAGGTCACGGCGGAGATCTTCTATGTCGCCTACACGCCGGAGCCGCCGGCGAGCGTGGCCAAAGACCCGCAGCGGCCGATCACCTTCGTGTTCAATGGCGGCCCTGGAGCAGCGTCTGCCTATCTGCATCTCGGCGCACTCGGTCCACGGATAATCGCGACGGGAGCCGATGGCGAACTCCTGCCCTCACCGCAAAGACTGATCGACAATCCGGACAGCTGGCTCGACATGACGGATCTCGTCTTCGTCGATCCGGTGGGGACCGGCTACAGCCGCGAGGCACCGGGGCAGGACACGCGCGATTTCTGGGGCGTCAACCAGGATGCCAGCTCGATTGGCGCCTTCATCCGGCTCTATCTCGCGCAGAACGGCCGCACCGGGTCGCCGCTGTTCCTCGCCGGCGAAAGCTATGGCGGGTTCCGCGCGGCGCTGCTCGCCAGGACATTGCAGGAAGATATCGGCATCAGTCCGAGCGGCATCGTGCTGATCTCGCCGGCGCTGGAGTTCACGCTGGTGCAGCCCGACGAATTCGAGCCGCTGCATTGGGCGCTCGAACTGCCTTCCCTGGCGGCGGTGCGGCTACGCACCGAAGGCGTCAGCGGCGATGCATTGCGGGAGAAGTTGGCCGAAGTCGAACACTATGCGATGGGCGATTACCTCACGGCAATCACCAGCGGACTGGAGCAAGGCAGGCGGCTGGCGAGCCAGCGCGTCGCTGAGATCACCGGCCTGCCACTCGATTTGGTGCAACGGAACTCCGCTCGCATCCCCACCGGCCTGTTCGCAAGGGAGTTCACCCGTGCCAGCGGCAAGGTGCTCAGCCCCTATGACGCCACGATCGGCACAGCCGATATCGCGCCTGAGAGCGCCCGCATCGCCGGCCCGGATCCGGTGCTCGACCGCAGCGTGCCGGCGCTGACGTCGGCTTTCGTCGGCTACATCCGTGACGAATTGAATTTCCGCACCGATGTCAGCTATCGGCTGCTCAATGGCGAAATCAGCCACAAATGGGATTACGGGACCAGCGCCTCGCGGCAAGGCTATGCCGGAGTGATGGACGATCTGCAGCGCGCACGCTCACTGAACCCTTCGCTTGGTGTCGTGATCGTCAACGGCTACACCGACCTGGTCACGCCTTACCTCGCCTCGCGCTACCTGGTGAACCAGATCCCATCGCTCGCCGATGCCAAGCCTATCCGTCTCGATGTCGTCGAGGGCGGGCACATGATGTATTTCAGGCCCGACGGCCGACGCGCGCTGAAAGAAGCCGCTTCGGAGCTTTACCAGGCGACGCAGTAGGCTTGGCGACAGTGCAGCTCGGCATGGCCCCCTGCCCCAACATAACCACCGGGCTGGCGTAGCGCCGCAGCGATTTTCGCCCTTATAGCTTGGTGCCGAGGGAACTGAATTCACAGCTCCTCGTGTCGCTCCTCACAGCATTCTGCCGCTCCGGAAATTTGGTCCCACGCGCCTTATGGCCGATATCGCCATTCTCGAAACACGCGAGCGGGTGCTTGCAGGCATCCTGCTGACCGGTGCGGCCTATTTGCTGTTTTCGACACAGGATGCCTCGATCAAGCTGTTGGTCGTCGGCATGAGCGTCTGGCAGATCATGTTCTTCCGCAGCATTGCCATTCTGGGCGCGTGCGCGGCGATCGGCGGACGACAGTTGTTTGCCGACACGATGCGCTCGCCGATCGTGCGGCCGATGCTGGTGCGCAGTGCCTTCACGCTTGCTGCGTGGCTGTGTTACTACAACGCCGCGCGCAGCCTGCAGCTCGCCGAGCTGACCACCGTCTATTATGCGGCCCCGATCATCGTCACAGTGCTTTCAGTGTTCCTGCTCGGCGAAAAGGTGCCGATGCTGCGCTGGCTGGCGGTGCTGATCGGCTTTGCCGGCGTGTTCGTCGCTTGCGATCCGACCCATCTGGGCCTGTCCGTGCCGGTGCTGCTGGTGCTGGCGGCGGCCTTCTTGTGGGGCATCGCCATCGTGCTCTTGCGCAAGACCGCCCTTGCCGAGCGCTCGATGATCCAGCTCCTGCTCAACAATTTCTATTTCCTGCTGTTTTCGGCGGTGCCGGCATTGCTCTGGTGGCAGACACCCGATTGGACCCAGTTGCTGCTGCTTGCCAGCGTCGGCGCACTCGGCGGCCTGGCACAATATCTTCTGTTCGAAGGCATGAAGCGCACACCGGCTTCGGTCATCGCGCCGCTGGAATACACCTCGCTGTTGTGGGCATTCGCACTCGGCTTTGCGATCTGGGGCGACGTGCCGCGCCGCGAGGTGTTCCTGGGCGCTGCGCTGATCGTCGCCGCCGGCCTGTTGATCGTCGGCACCGAGCATTTTCGCAAACGCCTATGATGTGGATCACCATCATTGCTGACACTACGATGTCAGGACCAAGCGGCGTAGGCTGGTTGCATGACTGACATTGCAGCCGCCACCGACACCGCCGCAGAGCGCACACTCGGCATCATCCTGGTGTCGTCCTCAGCTGCCGTTTTCGGCCTGACCGGTGTTCTGACAAAGTCGATCCATGCCGACCCGTTGACCATCATCTGCTGGCGCGGCTTTGTCGGCGCCATCCTGATCAGCTTCTATGTGCTGTGGCGGCGTCACCGCTCCGGTAACCGCGAAACGCTGCGGCTTGGCTGGCGCGGCTGGCTGCTGGCGGTAGAGGGAGCTCTGGCCAGCATCGCCTTCATCTCGGCGTTCAAGTTCACCTTCGTCGCCAATGTCGCGGTCATCTATGCCACAGCACCTTTCGTCACCGCGCTGCTGGCTTGGGTTCTGACGCGCGAACCCTTCCGGTTGCAGACGATGGTCGCCGCCGCCGTGTCGCTGTGCGGCGTGGCGATCATGGTCTGGTCCGGCTTCGGCAGTGGCAATCTGTTCGGCGACGGACTGGCACTGCTGATGACCATCGGCAGCGGCCTCTACATGATCATGGTGCGCGCGTTCCGCGACACGCCGGTGGTGTGGGCCGGCGCGGTTTCGGCGTTCCTGCTGTTCCTGCTCGGCTGGTTCGTCACCGATCCGCTGGCGGTTTCGCCAAGGGATGCCGTTCTGCTCGCCACGTTCGGCGCGTCCTTTGCGTTATCCTCGATCCTGTGGACGGAGGGCGCGCGGCTCATCCCGCCGGCCGAATCCGGGCTGCTCGGCTCGGCCGAAGTGCCGTTCGCGATCCTGTTTGCCTTCCTGTTCCTGGGCGAGATTGCACCAGCCGCCAGCATGATCGGCGGCATCATCGTGTTGTGCGCGGTGTTCGCCCATGCGGGGCGGGATTGGCTGAGGGCCCGCTCGCAACGCATGGCCGGCCCGCAACGCGTGGCGTCAAATATTTCTTAAAAAAGTGACACAGTCACGGAACCATCATCCGGGTCAGGCATTATGGGTGCGACGGGCCATCCCCAAGTCCCCCCAAACCCCTCGGCCCGTCCTACTCCAAGCCGACCGTAAGGTCGGCTTTTTCTTTGGGCATTCAGCCCGACAAGGCAAGGTTGCCGCCGAGCAGAGCCGCCAGATCGCCCGCCGGACCATCGGAGCCAGCGCGCAACCGGATGGCGAACTCAGCCATTGGAACCTGCGGCAGGCCAAGCTCGCGCGGCGCCTCGACAATGCCGGAATGGGCAAAGCGAGCCGTTCGCAGCGTCAGCGCGACACCGGCG
>NZ_RZTC01000098.1:12169-24484 GCF_004023165.1 Mesorhizobium sp. M7A.F.Ca.MR.176.00.0.0
ACCGGCGTTCACCGCCGTGCGCAGGCCGGCCAGACTGGCGCTGCCGGCAGCGATGCGGTAGCGGCGGCCGGCAGCATCGAGTGCGGCAAGTGCTGCCTCGCGAAAACCGCAATACGGATCGAGCAGCGCCAGCGGCAATTCCTCCTGCCGCGAAGCCAGCCCTTTTTGCGAACACAGCCATATCATCGGCTCGCGCAGCACGCCGACCTCGTCCAACGCCGCTGCCTGGCGCATAACGATCGCCAGATCGAGGCCGCCAGACTGCAGCGCCTGCGCCAGTTCGGCGGAGCGGCCGACCCGCAATTCGATCCTGACGCGTGGATGGCTGCCGGCGAAGGCACGCAGCAGGTCCGGCAGGCCGCTGTCGGCGAAATCCTGTGTCGTGCCGATGGCGACGCGTCCGGCAGCGCGCGCCCCCTTGAGCGCCAGCCAGGCCTCGCGATGGGTGGCAAGGATTCGCCTGGCATGGCCGACGAGGTCTTCGCCTGCAGGGGTCAAGCCGCGCCCTCGCCCTTGCGGCGCCAGCAGCGGCTCGCCGAGGATTTCCTCCAGCCGCTGCATCTGGGTGGTCACCGCCGAGGGCGAACGGCCGATGCTTGCAGCCGCCTGGGCCAGTGAGCCGCTGTCGACGAAAGCGAGGAAGGTTCGGAGGAGATCGGGATCGAGCGTTTCCATACTTATATGTTATCGAATCTTCAATTAAAAACAATTCGATTTTTTTGATCTAAAGTTGGTGGCATGGCTGTTTCAACGGCAATCGGACGCCGCTCAAGCCAAGGAGAAGAAAAATGCCCATCATCAACATCAGCGTCACCGGCAAGCCCGACGCGGCTCTTTCAGCCAGCATCGCAAAGGAGGCCACCGAAATCACCGCGACGCAGCTGCGCAAGGACCCGACGATCACGGCAGTTGTCGTGTCCTATGTCGATCCGCAGCACTGGTTCGCCGGCGGCAAGTCGCTGGCCGAGCACGGCACCAGCACGTTCTGGCTTGATATCAAGGTGGTCGACGGCACCAACACCAAGCTTGAGCTGGAGGCCTATCTGAAGGCGATCTTCGCGGCCTTCGGCCGTCTGCTGGGCGGCGTGCACGAGGAGAGCTACGCCTTCGTACATGAAGTGCCGGCAGCCGCTTACGGCTATGGCGGCAAGACGCAGGAATTTCGTTTCATCAGTGGACGGCTGCAGGCGGCATGACAAGCAGCTTCCCGCACCAAGGGAAGCAAAAGCTCCGCATTGACCTTGCTCCCACATCGTCTAGGTTCTGGCCGAAGCGGCCGCAAAAGAGCCGAGATGCTAAGAATGTTGGGAGAGACGCGGCATGGTCCTGACACTGGCGCTGCTTGCGGGTCTTGTTCTGGCCTGGCTGCTGATCGGCGTGGTGGAAAAATTCCGCCTCGGCCTGCGCTTTACCCAGGCGCTGCTCTATGTGCCGTTCAAGCTCGCCTACCGGATCGCCGACAGCCGTATCAGGATCGCCCGCAAGGCGCAGACTCCAGTCATCTACGTCATCTCGCATCAATCGCGCTTCGAACCGGCGCTGATGCTGTCGCTGCTGCCGGAAGACACACTGCACATACTCGACGAGGCCTCGGCGCGCTCGCCGTGGCTTGAACCTTGGCGCGAGCTTGGCCGTACCATCGCTTTCAACGCCGAACATCTCTTCGTCAGCCGCCGGCTGGTGCGGGTGCTGAGGGGCAAGGGCCGGCTCGCCGTCTATCTGCCGGATGCGGTCGAGCCTGACGTCAAGACGTTTCGGTTGTTTCGTGCCGTCACCCGCATCGCCATGCAGGCCGATGCCAAGATCGTGCCGATCTTCGTCGGCGGCGCGCGCGGCCTGCCGGTGTCGCTGACACCCGCGGACAAGGCGCCACGACACTGGTTTCCGCAGCTGTCGATCAGCGTGCTGGAGCCGATGACCATCGCCGAACTGGTGGCGCGGAACCCCGATCAGGCCTCGAACACCAACGCGCTGTTCGACCGTGTCGCCGAGGCGCGGCTCTTCGGCACCAACCTCGATCGTGGCCTGTTCCTGGCCATGCGCGATGCCGCCGACCGCGTCGGCGCTTCGCATACCATCATCGAGGACGTGATCTCCGGGGCGCTGAGCTACCGCAAGCTGTTCATCGGCGCCCGCGTCCTGGGCAGGCGCTTTGAGGCGGTGACGGCTCCGGGCGAGGCGGTCGGCGTGATGCTGCCCAATGCCAACGGCGTCGTGCTGTCGCTCACCGGCCTTCTGTCGGCCGGCCGGGTGGCGGCGATGATCAACTATACGGCCGGACCGGCGAGCGTCACCGCGGCCGTGCGCACGGCGGTGATAAGGACCGTGATTTCCTCCCGCGCCTTCGTCGAGAAGGCCGATCTGGCCGATATCGTCGCGGCGGTCGAAAAAGGCGGCGCCAAGCAGCTGTGGCTGGAGGATGTGCGGGAGAGCGTTACCGCGCTGGACAAGCTTGCCGCCGCTCTGCTGTGGCGCTGGCCGCTGCAGCGGCAGGATGCGGCGAAGCCGGCCGTGATTCTGTTTACCTCGGGCTCGGAAGGCACGCCGAAGGCGGTCGTGCTGTCGCACAAGAACCTGTACGCCAACGCCATGCAGGCCGAGGCGCGGATCACCATCTCGCCGGCCGACATCCTGCTCAACGTGCTGCCGGTGTTCCACTCCTTCGGCCTGACGGGCGGCACCATCCTGCCGCTGGTCACCGGGGTAAAGCTGTTCCTCTACCCCTCGCCGCTGCACTACAAGATCATCCCCGAGGTGGCGCGCAAGGTGAAGCCGACCATCATGTTCGGCACCGATACGTTCCTCGCGAACTATGCGCGCACCGCCAAGGACGGCGATTTTTCCAGCCTGCGCTTCGTCGTCGCAGGCGCCGAGGCGGTGAAGCCGGAAACCCGCCGCGTCTATCGCGAACGCTTCCAGGCCGAGATCATCGAAGGTTTCGGGCTGACCGAGGCGGCACCGGTGGTTGCCGTCAACACGGCAATCCATGGCCGCGACGGCACGGTCGGCCGGCTGCTGCCGGCCATGCGCATGAAGCTGGAGCCGGTCGAGGGCATCTCCGACGCCGGCCAATTGTGGCTCGACGGACCGAACCTGATGATGGGCTACATGACGTCGGACCGCCCAGGTGAGTTGCAGCCGCTGACCGGCTGGCACGATACCGGCGACATCGTCGCCGTCGACCGCGAGGGCTTCATCACCATTCGCGGCCGCGCCAAGCGCTTCGCCAAGATCGCCGGCGAGATGGTGTCGCTGGGGGCGGTCGAGATGCTGGTGCAGTCGCTGTGGCCGGAGGAGCGCCACGCGGCTGTGGCGGTGCCGGACAAGAGACGCGGCGAGCGCATCGTGCTGGTCACTACCGCCGACGATGCCAATCCCGACGAGCTGCGCAAATTCGGCAAACAGGCGGGCGCAGCCGAACTGATGGTGCCGAACGACATCGTCAAGGTGGAGGAAATCCCGGTGCTGGGTTCCGGCAAGACCGACTATGTGTCGACGAGGAAATTGGCGATCGACAGGCTGGGGCTCGGCGTCGCGGCCTGAGTCAGATCAAGCACTTCTGCGAATTTTCTAACCTATATCGGAGGGCGGCACTTTCTCGCCCTCGCGCTTGGCGCGCTTCGAATAGGCGCGCACGCTGAATGGCAGGAAGATCAGGTAGCCGGCGACCGAGGCGGTCAGCGTGTACCAAGGATAGGTCATCAGCAGGAGCACGTAGAGTACGACACCGAGGATGATCGGCAACACCCTGTCGCCCGGGATCCTTAGGCTTTTGCCGGAATAGACCGGCAGCCGGCTGACCAGCAGGAAGGCGACCAGGATGGTGAAGCCGGTGGCGACGAAGGCGGCGGGGCGACTGGGCTCCAGCCCTGTGCGCAGGAAATAGAGATAGAGCGGCAGCATCACCAGCACGGCGCCCGCCGGCGCCGGCACGCCGACGAAATATTCGGACTGCCATATGGGGCGATCGCCCTTCTCGTCGTCGAGCACGTTGAAACGGGCGAGGCGCAACCCGCAGGCGATGGCGAACAGCAGTGCCGCGATCCAGCCCGGCGAGCCGGCGCGGTCGAGCAGGAAGGCATAGAGCACCAGAGCCGGGGCAACGCCGAAATTAACGATGTCGGCCAGCGAATCCATCTGAGCGCCGAATTTGGAGGTCGCCTTCAACATCCGCGCCAGGCGGCCGTCGATGCCGTCGAGGAAGGCGGCAAGCAGCACCATCACCACCGCCGGCTCGAAGCGGCCTTCGAAGCCGAAGCGGATGCCGGACAGGCCGGCGCAGATGGCGAGCACGGTGACCAGATTGGGCAGCACCATTCGCATCGGGATTTCGCGGATGCGCGGACCGCCGCTGGCATGGGCCTCGAACTTTTTGTATTGCGTGCCCACCGGTCAGGAAACCCGAACAAGAGGCGTGCCGGCAACACCGCCGAATTCAGCCAGCACGGTTTCGCCGCCAACCGCCGTCTGGCCGACGGCAACGCGCGGCGTGGCGGTCAGGGGCAGGAACACATCGACACGCGAGCCGAAGCGGATCAGGCCAAAACGCTCGCCAGTGCCGATTGAGCCGCCGGCCTCGGCCCAGCAGACGATGCGGCGCGCCACCAGGCCGGCGATCTGGACGGCCGCGACCGTGCCGTTGGGGCTCTCGATGACCAGGCCGTTGCGCTCGTTCTCGGTGCTGGCCTTGTCGAGTTCGGCATTGAGGAATTTGCCCGGCCGGTGCTCGATTTTCGCAATACGGCCGCGCACCGGGGCGCGGTTCACGTGGCAGGAGAAGACGTTCATGAACACGGAGATCCGGGTCATCTCTGCATTGCCGAGGCCGAGTTCGCGCGGCGGCACGGCGGGTCCTACCGCCGAGATGATGCCGTCAGCGGGGCTGACCACCAGGCGGTCATCGACCGGCGTGACGCGCTCGGGATCGCGGAAGAAATAAACGCACCAGGCCGTCAGGATCAGACCGATCCAGAACAGGATCGAGGAGAAATAGCCGAGGAAAAGCGTAGCCGCGCCAAAGGCCGCGATGAAGGGATAGCCTTCGCGATGGATCGGTACGAATGCGTTCTTGACCGTATCGACAAGGCTCATCTGCTAAAAACAGGCTCCGTTTCCAAGTCCGGCCTCAATAGCCGAAAGCCCCCTTCGCCGCAACGCAACAATAGGGAAGGCCGTATTGGGTGCGCCGGCAGGGGTCGCGATCCGCTTGCTCGGTCAGTGTCGTTGTCGGCAGAATTCGGGACACCGACGGTTCAAGGCGCGGGAAAAGGTTGCCCGTCCATGATCCCAAATCCCAAGACGTTCTGAAGCCCGTACCGGCCAGGTGCTCAAAATCGAAGCGCCGGCACCTGGCATCGGTTGGCCGTAACGGCTTTTCTACAGCCCCGGAATCCGCTGATAGTTGGCAATGTCGGCCCGCACCCCAAGCCGAGCGATCGTCTCCTGCGGGTTGAAAGCGATGCGCTCGTGCGCTGCCTTGACGATCGGCACGACATTGTCGACGGCCGCCTGGCTTTCCCATTCGACGATGGTGACGAGGTTGAATTCGCCCGGCCCCGAGAATTGCTCGAGCAGGAAATCCTGCACGAAGCCCTGTTGCAGGCGCAGCAATTCATGCGTTGTCCTGACCTTGGCGAGTATCTCCTCGCGGGCGGCGGCCGGCACGACGAACTTGTCCACCCTGAACACGCTGCCGCCGTCAACGTCCTGATTTGTCTTGCTCATTTCGATTGCTCCGTTCCTGGATCCTGGTGTTTTGGGCCCCAGGAACGGCCTACAATCTCAACTTAAGTTGAGGTCAAGCGCAAAAATCAACTCACACGCCGAACCTTCAATTCACCTCCGACGTGCGCCGGCGAACGACAACGCCAAGCTCGTCGCCCTCGCGGGCGATGCGTAGGCGCTCCTCGGCCTCGGTCGCCTCGCGCTGGCGGTCCCACATCGAGGCATAGAGGCCATGCTTGCGCATCAGCTCGGCATGGGTGCCGCGCTCGGCGATCTGGCCGTCCTGCAGCACGATGATCTCATCGGCCGTGATGACCGTCGACAGGCGGTGGGCGATGACGATGGTGGTGCGGCCACGGCTGACCAGATCGAGCGCGGTCTGGATCTCCTGCTCGGTGTGACTGTCGAGCGCCGAGGTCGCTTCGTCGAGCATCAGGATCGGCGGCGCCTTCAGGATGGTGCGGGCGATCGCCACGCGCTGCTTTTCGCCGCCCGAAAGCTTCAGCCCGCGTTCGCCGACCATCGACTTGTAGCCGTCAGGCAATCGCTCGATGAACGGACCGATCTGGGCTAGTTCAGCGGCTTTCTGCATATCCTCCTCGCTGGCTCCGATGCGGCCGTAGCGGATGTTGTAGGCGATGGTGTCGTTGAACAGCACGGTGTCCTGCGGCACCATGCCGATCGCGCCACGCAGGCTCTCCTGCGTCACGTCCCTGATATCCTGGCCGTCGATCAGCACCTGGCCCGACTGAACGTCGTAAAAGCGGAACAGAAGCCGCGAGATGGTCGATTTGCCGGCACCCGAAGGCCCGACAATGGCGACGGTCTTGCCGGCCGGCACCTCGAAGCTGATGCCCTTCAGGATCTTGCGGTTCGGGTCATAGGAAAAATGCACGTCGCGGAACTCGACCTTGCCGACGCTCACGGCGAGCGGCCTGGCATCCGGCTTGTCGACGATCTCCTGCGGCACATCCAGAAGGTCGAACATCTGCTCGATGTCGGTCAGCCCCTGGCGGATTTCGCGGTAGATGAAGCCGATGAAATTGAGCGGCACCGACAGCTGCATCAGCATGGCGTTGATGAAGACGAAGTCACCGACCGTTTGCGTACCGGCCTGTACTTCCAGCGCCGACATACACATGACGATGACGGTGCCGAGGCCGAAGATGATGCCCTGGCCGAAATTCAGCCAGCCGAGCGAGGTCCAGATGCGCGTCGCGGCGACCTCATAACGTGCCATGGAGCGGTCGAAGCGCTCGGCCTCCATGCCTTCGTTGTTGAAATATTTGACCGTCTCGTAATTGAGCAGCGAGTCGATCGCCTTGGTGTTGGCGTCGGTGTCGCTGTCGTTCATGTCGCGGCGGATCGAGATGCGCCAGTCGCTGGCGCGCACAGTGAACCAGACATAGACCCAGACGGTGACCGCGACGACGACCACATATTTCCAGCCATAGGTGTAGGCGAAGATGCCCGTGGTCAGCGCGAATTCGAGGATGGTCGGCGCCGTGTTGAGCATGATGAAGCGCACGATCGTCTCGATGCCCTTGGTGCCGCGCTCGATGATGCGCGACAGGCCGCCGGTGCGACGCTCCAAGTGGAAGCGCAGCGATAATTGGTGCATGTGAACGAAGGTGCGGAAGGCGAGCTGGCGCACCGCGTATTGGCCGACGCGTGCAAACAGCGCGTCGCGCAATTGATTGAAGCCAAGCTGCACCAGGCGCACGACATTGTAGGCGACGACCAGCATGACCGGCGCCAGCAGAAATGTCGGCAGCGGTGGTACCGATTTGGAGTCGCCGGCCAGCGCGTCCGTTGCCCATTTGAAGAAATAAGGACCGGCGACCAGCGTCAGCTTGGCGACGACGAGCAACAGCGTCGCCCAGGTGACCCGGGCTCTCAGATCGGCGCGGTCCGCCGGCCACATATAGGGCCACAGATTGAGCAGCGTCTTGAAGGTCGAGGAGTCGGAGACGGTTTTTTCGGCCATTTTTGGCGCCTTCTTATGTCTTTTTGACTAGCGGCCGGAGCAGCAGGAATTGACGAGCGCGGCCAGCGACGCCGAGATTTCGGTGAGCGCGACGTGGTCGACCGCATAGCGCGAGCGCTGGCGATCAGGCTCGAACCGGACCAGCCCGGCATCGACCAGTATCTTCAAATGTTGTGACACGGTGGATTGCGCCAGATCGAAACGATCGACGACTTCGCGGCAGCAGCAGAAGTTGCTGGTCGACAGGTGCTTCAGGATTTCGATCCGCGCCGGGTGCGAGAGCGCTGCCAGCCGAGCGGCTACGGTGCGACTGTCGGGGGCCTCCGACGTGGGGCGGAGTCTATCGGTTTCGTAGGAGCTGTCACTCATCGTCCATCGGCGATAAACGATGGTCGCCGCTGCCGCAAGCTACTCTTCTGGGCAGAGCAGATAGCGGCTAACGCTGTGAACTGGACTTCTCGACCCCCGGGATATCGGCTATCCGTTCGGCCAGGAAGTCGATCAACAGGCGAACCCTTGCAACGCCCGCGCGCTCCGGCACAATCAGCATGTTCAAAGGGGCGGATGGCAGCGAATAATCATCCAGTATCGTCTCGAGCAGGCCCGCCGCCAAAAGATCGTCGACAAGCCATCGGTGAGCCGGTGCGATCCCTCGACCCGCGACCAAGGCCTCGCGCGCAGCAAGCCCATGGTCGACACGCAGTCGCCCCGCGAAAGGCACCATTTGGCGCTCGCCTCCGGCGCTCTGCAAAGCAAGCGTTTCACTGCCCACCACGTTCGACATCCGGATGCCCTCATGTCCAGATAGGTCCGACGGGACAGCCGGTCTCCCTCGCATCGCCAGATAATCCGGCGATGCCACGAGCAGGCGCCGCGATAGGCCGAGGGCCCGCAACCTCAATGAGCTGTCGGTGAGCGGCCCCAACCGAAGCGCGATGTCGACACCTTCCCTGACGAGATCGACACGCTCATCGGTGAGGCTGAGGTCCACGCCGATGTCGGGATATCGGTCCTGAAAATCGAAGATGAGCCGACTGGTGTGCAAGACCCCGAAAGCGGCAGTACAGGATATCCGAACGGTGCCGGCCGGCGCGCCACGTGCGCCCCGCGCTTCGTCACCGGCCTGCTCGACAAGGCGCAGGATCTGGACGCTGTTGGCATAGTACCGGCTGCCCTCGTCTGTCAGCGTGACCCGCCGGGTGGTCCTGCTGAGCAAAGGCGCACCGACTGCCTCTTCGAGTTCCTGCAGATGCCGCGTGACCGTCGATTGTCCGATACCCAGTTCACCGGCAACCAACGACAGATTGCCCCGTTCCGCGACGCGAACGAAGGTGCGCATACGTTCGAGGGTGATATCCGATTTATCCATCATCCGGCACAATCTTATGCATTATGAACGCGTAGCGGATTACGCCGATATTGCCTAGCTAAGGGATCAGTTTTTCAATCCTCGGAGTCCCCGCATGAAAATCCTACTTGTCTTCGCACATCCCGAATCGCGCTCGCTCAACGGCGCGCTCCGCGACGTCGCCATCAGAGAACTCGAGGCACAAGGCCACGAAGTGCGGGTGACGGACCTGTACGCCCAGGGTTGGAAATCAGCGGTTGATCGGGCCGACTTTCCGGTTTTGGCGCCGGACGCGCGGCTGATGCCTGCCGCAGCATCAAAGAAGTCTTTCGAGGCCGAGGCGCTGACAGAGGACGTCAAGGCCGAGATCGCAAAGCTGCTATGGGCGGATACCCTGATTCTCCAGTTTCCGCTCTGGTGGTTTGCCATGCCGGCGATCCTCAAAGGCTGGGTCGACAGGGTCTTCGCCTACGGCTTCGCTTACGGTGTGGGTGAGCATAGCGACAAACGATGGGGCGACCGCTACGGCGAAGGAACCTTGATAGGCAAGCGCGCAATGCTGGTCGTGACCGCCGGCGGCTGGGAGGAGCACTATGCCCCTCGTGGCGTCAACGGACCAATTGATGATCTGCTGTTCCCGATTAACCACGGGATCCTCTACTACCCGGGCTACGACGTCCTTCCGCCATTCGTCGCCTACAGCGTCGACCGCTTCGGTGAAGCCGACTTCGAACCCACAGCCGAGCGCCTGCGCGAGAGGATGAGGACGCTCGCGACCACGCAACCCATCCCCTATCGCCGGCAGAATGGCGGCGACTACTTGATTCCAAGCATGAACCTACGCCCCGACCTGGGCGATCCGAACATGATCGGATTCAAACTGCACCTGAGCGGCTCAACGAACTAGCTGACGTCGGCCTTTGGATGGCCTGGACTAGTTGGTCTTGGCCGGCGCTGTCGTTGCCTGCTCGCCCATCGCCTTGAGGTCGGCGGCTTCGCCTTCCTTCGACTTTTCCGGGACCTTGAACACCTGCCCCGGCCAGATGCGGTCGGGATCGCTGATCTGGTCCTGGTTGGCGAGGTATATGGTCGAGAATCGTACGCCGTGGCCATAGACGCGCCGCGAGATCCGCCACAGCGTGTCGTTGCGGCGGATGATGACGGCGCCGTCGGCATGTTCAAGCTTGGGCGCCACGGTCTCGGGCACATCGCTCGGCGGCGTCGCCTCCGCTACAACGGCCGGAGCCTCGGCGGCGGGAGCAGGCGTCGTGGCCGGGGCCGTTTCGGCCGCGGCCGGCGCCTCGGCGGCGGCAGGTGCGGCCGGCTTGGGCTGAACGGGCTTCGGCGCCGAGGGTGCCACGGCGGCGACCGCTTCGCCCGGCTCGCGCTCGAACGGCACGGCTGCGCGGGCCACAACTGTCACACCGTCGGTATCGAGGCCGTCGACACGTATTGTGTAGCTGCCGACCGGAATGTCGCGCGTCGCCTCGACCAGGAAATGACCATCCGTCGACGTTTGCGCATCACCGAGCAGGATGTCGTTGGCATAGGCGCGCACCTTGCGGCCGGCATCGGCGAGACCGGCGACAAAGATCTTGCTGCCGTCGATCTCGACCGCCTCGACGACGATCTTGGGCTCGGTCACGCCTGCAACGGGCGGCGTCGCCGGCGCAGGAGCCGGTGCTGCTTCCACCACGGCAGGTGCTGGGGCGGCTGGTGCCGGAGCAGTTGCGGGCGCTTCGGCGCTTCGGCTGCGGGAGCGGCCGGCGCGGTGGCCTGAGCAGCCGGCTTTGCCGCGGGCGCGGGAACGGTCAGCAATTCGGCCGGCTTGCCCGGCTCCTCGACCATGGCCAGCACCTGGCCGGCCGCATCCTTGGGAACCGAAACCACGGCGGTCTGCACCGAGGGCGTTACGACATCGCCCGTGGTCGCGCGCAGCGCGATCGTATAATCACCGGGCTTCAGCGGATCGTCGAGAATGATAACGAAGGCGCCATCGGGACCAGCGACCGTCGAGCCAAGCACCGTCGAGCCGTTGAGGATCTCGACCTTGGCGTTGGGCGCCGCATTGCCGGCGACGACAATCGAGCCATTGCTTTCGACGCGCACGACATCGAAGGACGGTGCGACCGGACCGGCCGCAGCCGGCGCCGCCGCGTCCGCGGCCGGTGCGGCCGGTGCCGTTGCCTGGGGCACCGCGGCGGGAGCCGCAGGGACCTCCGCGGCGGGCAGCCGCGCTTCGGTGCCGGGATCGGCCGATTTTGGCGCTGCGGGCGGCGTCTGCGCCGCCACTTGCGCCGGCGGCATGGGATTGAGATACGGGTCGAGTGCGCCCGATACATAGGCGGTTCCCGCGGCCGCAACGGTCCCACCCGCCGCGAACAGGAACGCCTTCAGTGGATTAATTGCCATACTTCCCTACCCCTTAGCCACCTAACGCCGGTCTAGCCTGTTTTACCAATACCGACAAGAAAAAGCCCGGACTTGTTAACTCTTGGGGCTTGACCCGGCTTTCAGACCCAATCACCAATCATCGGCATGAACACGATTCGATCCGTCTGCGTCTATTGCGGCTCGTCTCCGGGCCGCGATGAAACCTATATCAAGGCCGGACACCTGCTCGGACGCTCAATTGCCAAAGCGGGACTGCGGCTGGTCTATGGCGGCGGCACCAAGGGCATTATGGGTGCTGTCGCCGAAGGCGCGCTCAAGGCCGGCGGCAAGGTAACGGGCATCATTCCGCGCTTCCTGATCAACAAGGAAGCGAGCGAAACCGCGCTTGACCGGCTCGATGAACTCTTGATCACCGACAACATGCACGAGCGCAAGCACAGGATGTTCGAGAAATCCGACGCCTTTGTGGCGCTGCCGGGCGGGATCGGCACGGTCGAGGAGATCGTCGAGATCATGACCTGGGGGCAGCTTGGCCATCATCGCAAGCCGATCGTCTTCGCCAATGTCAAAGGATTTTGGGATCCGATGCTGGCGTTGCTCGATCACATGGCCGCCGAAGGCTTCATCCACACCGCACAGCGGGTCAAGCCGCTGGTCGTCGACGACCCTGAAGCGATCGTCGCCGCCATCATGGTGGCAGGATCGTCCGTCGATGCTCCGACCGAGGGCGTGCAGTCGGTGATCGACAAAATGTAGGGGAGTAAGGGAATAGGGCAGTAAGGCAGTATGTGAATTGCCTGGAGTGTCCTGCCCTACTGCCCTACTGCCCTACTGCCCTACTGCCCTACTGCCCTACTGCCCT